>JAKLDO010000066.1 GCA_022703485.1 bacterium | reverse complement strand
GGCTATAAGGAACCGGGAGATTCATTTAAAAATCCTCATAGTTTCTACACCACAGGTTTTATGTCCCCTACGCTTGAACAGAAGTCTGTCGCTCAGCAGGAACCTTTCGATGGCGGACTTGCAAATATAGTTCGATCGGGTAGCGGCTCATGGGATCAGCGTAAAGACAGTAGCGAAGAACCGACCGGTCGAGAAGGTCACGCTATGGCATACGATAATTTGCGTGGAAAGATGCTGTTGTTCGGAGGATTTAACGGATTGGCAACAACCAATGAAACATGGGAATGGGACGGAATGATCTGGACCCGACTAAACCCTACAACTAAACCTTCGGCACGAGGCGGCCACGGTATGGTCTATGACAGTGCTCGAGGTAAGGTATTTTTGTTTGGAGGGTCTCTTGAATCGAGCAACGATGAAACATGGGAATGGGATGGAGCCAACTGGACTCGGAAAACCCCTGTTAATAAGCCATCGGCAAGATCTGGTCATGCAATGGCCTATGATAGTGTTCGCGGAAAGGTGGTCTTGTTTGGGGGAGGCGGCAATTCAGTCCTAAACGACGAGACCTGGGAATGGGACGGTACAAACTGGATGTTAATGAGTCCTGTTACTAAACCTGCGGCACGATTAGGCCATGCCATGGTATACGACAGCGCCCGAAAAAGAGTTGTCATGTTTGGGGGAGATACCGGCACATCCAACAATGAAACATGGGAGTGGGACGGTACTGACTGGAAGCAGGTTAAGGGGCCAGAGAGTGCAACTTGTACCGGTTTATGTATTTGTACGGCTGACACCTGCCCTGCGGCACAAAATAGAAATTCTATGTCCTACGATAGTGCTCGTGGCAAAGTGGTTATGTTTAAAACAGACCAAACATGGGAGTGGGATGGTGTGAACTGGACTCGGAAATATCCGGTGGCACAGCCTTCGGCAAGATATAGGAATATGGTGACTTATAACAGTGTTAGCGGGAGAACCATTCTTTTTGGAGGTTATTATACTACGAGTCCTGATTTCACATATTATAAAGAGCTTTGGGAATGGGATGGCACTAACTGGACGCAGATAAATTCAGGCACTAAGCCATCTGCACGATCCGGACATGCGATGACCTATGATACTGCAAGAGGAAAAGCGGTTCTTTTCGGAGGGAGTCAGGGTGGAAATGAAACATGGGAATGGGATGGTGCTAACTGGACACAAAAAAATCCAGCAAATAAACCATCTGCTCGCTCTAGTCATGCAATGACCTATGATACTGCAAGAGGAAAAGTGGTTCTCTTCGGAGGGAGTCAGGGCGGAAATGAAACATGGGAATGGGATGGAGTCAACTGGTTGCAGAAAAATCCGGCGAATAAACCATCTAACCGATCCGGTCATGCAATGGCGTATGACAGTGTCTTGGATAAGGTATTATTGTTCGGAGGATTTAATGGATCGGTATCCAACAATGAAACATGGGAATGGGATGGTGCTAACTGGACGCAGGTCAAAGGACCGGCCAGTCCCACTTGTGTCGGCACATGTGTCTGTACTGCTGATACATGTCCAACAGAACGGAATGACCCTGCAATGGTTTTTGACAGTACTCAAGGAAGAATAATCCTTTTCGGAGGATATACCTTGAATGGGTATGATGATGAAACATGGGAATGGGACGGTGTAAACTGGACACAGATGAATACTGCAATAAAGCCGATAGGTAGATCAGCTCATGCGATGGCGTATGACAGCTCTCGTGCTCGGGTGATACTTTTTGGAGGATTTACAGGTGGTGCATTCAGTAATGATACATGGGAATGGGGCGATGGTCAATGGGAACTGAAAAATACAGGTAATAACCCGCCAGTATTATTCAATCATGCACTTGCGTATGATGTTGAAGGAGGGAAAACGATTCTTTTTGGAGGCGCGAGCGAAATATACACATATGATGAGACATGGATTTTAAATGGCGGTGCAAACGATCGCCCCAGCCAAATAATGACTATATTGTGGGAAAGTTCCGGAGTCGCCGATGAAAAGATCATAAGGTCCCTTTCAGTTTTTTTCAACGCCGGCGGGATTGGAGATTACACGGGAACCCCGTATGAAGGTGTCGATCTTCTTGTATGGATGCATGACCGCTGGGAAATAGTTTCATATAACGAGGCAGGAATTGATTCGCTCGAACCTGTCACATGGGAGACAACCGACCCGGTTGAAATACAGACCATCCTTAACAGCGGTCTTCGTAAATTCAATTTTGCGGTTGTTCCTACGGCACCAAACGGATTCCTGACCGATATGGGATCCATCGCTACAGACTATGCCGAAGTTGTTGTGAAATATACGATCAGTGATTAACTGGTGGGGCGTTGATACAGTGACAGTGAATTAATTTAACTTAAGGAGCATAGGATGACCGATTTTTGTAAAGGCGATATTGAACAGATGAAGCCTAAACTTGTTCAAGGGGTGAAAATAAACAAGTTCGCTCCTGATATTAATTTTGTCGAGTTTGATGGCAGATATATAAAAATGGATGATGCTGATAATCAACTTCTTTCGGAATTTGATGGAAGCTCAACTCTTGCGGATGTTATAGCGAAGTATCTTGCAAAAGGAGATACAGGTGTTTTTAACCGGGTTTTATCGCTTATAACCCGACTTAACAAAGCAGATCTGTTCGATAAGGAGTGTGCATCGGTTTTAAAAGATCAAAAAAAAATAGACACGCCGTTTTTTTATCATGAGAAAAAAGTTGGAACCATACATCCCAAAGGTCTTTATGCTTTTAAAGGGAAAGTTATGACATCTGTGTTTGGACTTATATTGCTTGCTGTTTTTTCAGCGACTGCTTTATACGCTCCTTCTTTGAAAGGTCTCAACATTCTTAAAGAATTGACCGGCGGAGTTGTGTCGCCAGGATATGCTTATTTTGCGGCTATAGTTTTCATCTGGATATTGGTTTCTGCCATTCTTTCAATTATTTCGATCAGTTCCGGTGCTGCTCTTGCTGGTTTAGGTCTTGCTGTGCCTGTTTCAATTGTTTTCAGGTACGGACTTTTTTTTCTTTCAGTAAAATCTGTTTCTGTTATCTCTGCAGGTCGTAAAGAAGCTGTAAAGCATTATATAATGCTGATGCTTATCCCTTTTTCCATTGCCGGTATAACAGCTGCTTTGCAGTATTCGGGAATTTTTTCTCCAGTATTGACTATTATATATGTGGTTTCTTTATCGATCGGTCTTTGGAGAGTTTCTCCTCTTCTGAAAACGCCGTTCACAGTCTTTTCCAGTTTTTTTGTGGCAGGAGAAGGCAGCACCGCAACATTTTTGCGTCGCAGATTCGTCAAAAACCTTTTAACTACAAAAAAGAACTCCACTGAAACTGACAGACTGATTCTACTTTCAACATTCGGTATAATGTGGCTTTATGCAGTTTATGAATATTTCTGGTATGTTGCAAACTCGACGCTGAGCTATCTTCTCGCAGATGCCGTTGCAGAAGATGGCACAACATTTGTTCTGATAGCAATATCGCTTTTAATTATAGTTATTCCGGTTCTGCTTATAGCCACAGGAACTTTAATTGTTGTTCTGGAAAATATCGGCAGTGTAACAGCTACTCCCATTGCAAGAATGAGGCGCATTGCAGATAATATTACATCGAAAAAAGTTCCCGCAAAAGCACAGATAATGGATTTTCTTCAACAGATCCCTCTTTTTTCAGGACTTGACGAAACCGAACGCACAGCACTTTGTTCCCATATAAGACTCATAAGGTACGGATCAAAAAGGAGAATAATAAGACAGGGAGATGAGGGCGACTGTTTCTATACGATCGTTTCAGGAGAAGCTGATGTGGTAATTGAAGATTCAAGTGGCAGAGAAACAATAGTGGAAACCCTCTCGACAGGAGATTCTTTTGGTGAAACAGCGCTGCTTGAAAAAGTTCCGCGCACTGCAAGCATTATTGCAAAAAGTGCAGTTGCTGCTTTTGAGATAGACAGAGAATCATTCGAAAGATTTATTGTGTTGTCTGCAGGTGGCAAAGAAAAAGTGACCGATATAATCCGTCTAAGCAAACTTCTTATATCTATTCCTCTTTTTTCTTTCATGAACCCAAGGCAGATCTCAATGGTGATCATGCGCCTTAAAACCGAAAATATTAGTGCAGGAAAAATGTTTTTTGATCAGGGTGACAAAGGCGATAAGTTTTATCTGATAAAAAAAGGAACTGTCAATATAAAGAGAACTGAAAATGAGAAATCAGTACTTGACAGACAGTTGGGAGATGGAGATTTTTTTGGTGAAATCGCATTGATAAAAGAAGTTCTACGCACGGCAAAGGCTGTAGCGGTTTCAGATTGTATTGTCGCAACACTCACAAAAGAAGAGTTTCTTGAAATAATCGGACACAGCCTTTTCAGCGGAAGAGAATTGGATTCAGTAATGCGCCAGAGAGCATCTCAACTCGGGAAGGAGGCCCTCAAGTCATGTTTATGAAATTGATAGGAATAATAACTTCAATAGTTATTCTCAATCAGGCTACAGGCATCGGTGCCGAACAGATGAAATATTTTGCCAATATTGTAAAAATAACACTGACACAGAGCGAGACAGATTCCATAGCCTACATGATATATACAGATAAAGTTATCGGCGGTGAAAACAGAATTCCATATTTTTCAGAAGATGAGTGGGCTGAGTATATACGCAAAAACATGGAGTCGAAGGTAAAGACCAGAGATACATCTAAAGATTTGTGGGAGAAATCGTATGAAGTTATCGAAACTGACCCTGTTCCGGGCAGGGATGGTATAGGTTTTATTGTCAGGAGCAAAGGCCCCGACGGTTCTGCTGAAACCAAAGACGATGTTTTTTCAAGTTATACCTACCGTTGAACTGATAAACCGGGCTCCTATTTCCCTGAAACTTTCTTGGAGAATGCGGCAAGGTCGCTGTTGAGACGGTTGAATTTGGCCCCGTATTTTGTGACCTTGTCCATCGTGGAATCGACTTCCTTGATAAGGATGTTGCCGGTTTCACCGCAGACGGCTGAAAGGTCGGTCTTACTGTCTATGCACTCAGCTTTGAATTTATCCATTCTTGTAATGAAGTCATTGAATTTCTTAATGAAACCGTCGGTTTCCACCTTTAGCGAGATCATCGTTTCGACATATCCGGTGTAGGTCTTGATAAGTGTTTTATCCGCCATGCCGCGGATGATCTCGGCATCTTTCGTGCTCAGCTCTACTCTCTGCTTCAGCATGTCATTTTGCATTTCAATGTTCTTCAGATAGCCTGTTATCTGGTTCTTTGCGTTATCCATAGTGAAAGACGCTTCAGTCACAGCCTGTCTGTTAAGGGTTTCTTCTTCTGATGCAAGTCTTTGTTTTTCCTGAGTATATGCCTTTATTCTGGCATTTCCTTCATTGAATTTAGTTTCGAGGTTTTTTTCAGCATCGGCACACCCTTTTTCCGAATATTTCAGGTTACATGCACTGTTTGCCGCATCAATGCACCTGAGCATCGCCGAGCAGACGACCTGAAGCTCATTATTCATCGATAAAAGCGAGGTGACTCCCTTGAGAAGCGAGGCAGTTCTGGACTGAAGTTCCTTTGAACCCCGTGAAATATTTTTAGTAAGGACCGTTTTTGACTTATTTAGTATAGCGACATCCTCTGTCAGTCCTCTATTCATGGTAATTACAGTCTCTTTTTTCAACCGCAGTGCGTCTTTCAGATATTCACCCCGTTCCTTCTGCTGAATGTCGCTGTCGTGCTTGAGCGTTTCAACCGCTTTTTTTCCTGCGTTCTCCATAAGATCGAGATCTTTTGCGAGCTCCTCTTTCTCTTTATTTACAGCCGCCGCTTTTTCAAGCACCTTTTCATGAAGTGTCTGGCACAGTTTAAGCTTATCATCATCGGTGACTTCAGGGCAGTTGTCAAAGAAGTTCTTCAAAGCAGGTTCATAATCATTGATCATCTTCCTGAGCTGAGGAAGCCTCGCCATGACCCTTGCCCTTGCCTGACAGTAGATGTTGACTTCTATCTGGACTGCGGCTGTAAGCGTTTCATCAGTCTTTCCGCACCCTTTTTCATCCTTTGATGCCGATTTTTCGATTTTTGCGATCATTGATCTGTCTGAAGCGATGGACTTAAGCTCATCTTTGTAGGCATCCGCCGCAAGCTGTAATGCGAAGACTGTCAGTGAAATAAAAAAAACACTCTTTTTCATTACATTCTCCGTTAAAAACACAGCAGATTTTAGCAAAGAGACACCAATATTCAATTAATTAATTTTTTTTACCAAAAACCTTGTAAATATTGTGATGTGTCATTATATATTAGCCGTGTTCTTTTTTAATTTTTTAAAAGTCTGGGGAATAAAATGACATTAGATCGAGGACAACTGGGTATAATCGCATGCGATTCAGGGAAAGCTTTTGCCGATGCCGTGGTTGAATACCTGAAGGAGAAATACTCCAGAGAAAACCGTCAGGACAGGTTCAGGTACATAAAGTCCACAGAGACCCATTTTGCGAACGGCGAGATAAAGACCACGATCGATGAGCCGATAAGAGGCATGGATGTGTATATAATCCAGCTCATGGACGACCCGTTAAGCCCCTTTTCCGTAAATGACAACCTCATGGCGCTCGCAACAGCCGCAAACGCAGCCTATAACAGCGATGCCGGTTCGATAACAGCCGTCATTCCTCAATTTCCTAACGCAAGACAGGAAAGAAGAAAAGGGCGTGAAAGCGTCACAGCCTCAATGGTGGCGGCGTTCATCGAAGACAGCGGAGCGTCAAGAGTTCTTACAATTGACATTCATGCCGAAGCTATTGCAGGTTTCTTCCACAGGGCGAGACTTGATAATCTCCATGCATCGAGACAGCTTATGAAGTCTATGATAAAAAGAGAGCTTATTAACGAAAACACGGTTGTTGTTGCACCTGATGTGGGCTCAGCAGAGACGGCAAGATACTATTCAAGAGAGCTCAAGACCGACATGGCGCTTATCGTTAAGGAAAGGGATTATTCCAAAGCCTCTGTCGTTGTTGAAGCAAGGCTTGTCGGAACAGTGAAGGATAAAAATGTCGTGATAGTCGATGATATGGTCGCGACAGGCGGAACTTTGATAGCGGCCTGCAGGAAACTCAAAGAGCTCGGTGCAAAGAACATAGATGTCTTCTGCACATTCCCGTTCTTTAACGGTGAAGCTATTAAAAAGCTCGATGAAGCCTATGCCGCAGGTGATATTAGATCTGTAACAGGCACAAATGCCGTGTGGAGAGGTGAAAAATTTCTCGAAGACCATCCGTGGTACAGGGAGGTCAACATAACAAGGCTTTTTGCAAAGGTCATTTACAGCATCAATCACATGGAATCGATTTCAAATATTCTTGAATCATAACGGAGGTGGGGTTTGTTAAGGATCGAAAAAGTGGCGGGGCACGATGTTCTTATGGAATCGGACATCCCGTTCCTCAAACTTTTCAGAAAGGGGAAGGTGAGAGAGGTCTATGAGATCGGAGAGTATCTTCTGATCGTTGCAACTGACAGAATAAGCGCTTTTGATGTTATTATGAAGTCGGGCGTTCCCAAAAAAGGCATTTACCTGACAAAACAGTCAGCATTCTGGTTCAAATATCTTAAAAAAGAGGGTTTCGAGACCCATTTTGTGAGCGACGACATTGATGAAATAGTTAAAATAACCGGTGAAAACAGGCTCAGGGAACTGAAATGGCTTGAAGGAAGAGTTATGCTCGGAAAGAGAGCGCAAGTCCTTCCTGTCGAAGCTGTATGCAGATTCAGGATCTTCGGTTCCGCAGTAACAGCGCTCCAGACCGATACATGGATCTGGGACCCGATAGAAGCTGAAGGAGGATTGAAAGAAGGTGCGCTTATAAAGAACGGACCGGTATTCACTCCGACAGAAAAATCTGAGACCGATGACAAGATATCGTTTGAACAGATGGTCTCGATAATAGGTGACAGAGAGCTCGCAACAAGAGTAAAGGAAAGTACGATAGCCCTTTTCAGAAAATGCAATGACTATGCGGTGAAGAACCTCGGTTTCGAGATAGCTGACGGCAAAGTCGAGTACGGAATGATCGAAGGAAAGCTTGCTCTGGTCGATGAGACCTTCACAAGCGACAGCACGAGGTTCATCCCCGACCAGTCCAAAGAAGTTTTCAGGAAATGGCTCACAGACAACAACCTCAAAAAAGTCGCCGCAGTGATACCTGATGATATCGCTATGATGGTCTCTGAACTTTACAAAGGCCAGTGCGACAAAATGGGGATAAAAAACTAAGCAATATCCGGAGAAGATATGAGATTCAACTACAAAGGCCTTCTTGTATGGCTCGGAATAATAGTCATAGTTTTCTTTCTGATCAACATCTCCCAGCTTGCAGGAAGCAAGCCGCTGCAGGAGCTCAATATGACGGAGTTCAGGGCGAAAGTGAAAGCGGGAGAGATCAAGGAAGTCACCATTGACGGAATAGAGTTCAAGGGGAAGCTTAATAATGACACAGAGTTCACTGTCATAGGTCCGAGCGGTGAAAGGACGATGGAATTCCTTTCTGAGAACAATGTGCCTACGACCTATGTGAAACCGGACGATGATTCGTTCCTTCAGTCACTGCTGATATCGTGGCTTCCGATGCTTGTTTTCGTGCTTCTATTCATCTTTTTCATGCGGCAGATGCAGGGAGGGAACGGAAAAGCGTTCTCTTTCGGTAAAAGCAAGCACCGTGTGATATCCAAAGATCAGAACCCCATCAGGTTCAAGGATGTCGCAGGAGTTGACGAATCGAAAGAGGAACTTACCGAGGTCGTTGATTTTCTCAAGAGACCTGCCCATTACACCAAAATGGGAGCAAAAATACCGCATGGTGTTCTTCTTGTGGGGCCTCCGGGAACAGGTAAGACACTCCTGGCAAAAGCTGTCGCAGGCGAAGCCGATGTTCCTTTTTTCATCATAAGCGGTTCCGATTTCGTTGAAATGTTCGTCGGAGTAGGAGCAAGCAGGGTCAGAGACCTTTTCAACCATGCAAAGGAAAAAGCTCCTTGCATAATATTCGTGGATGAGATAGATGCCGTCGGCCGCCAGAGAGGCGCAGGGCTCGGCGGAGGTCACGATGAAAGGGAGCAGACACTTAACCAGCTCCTTGTCGAAATGGACGGTTTCGGAAGTGATGCCGGTGTTATAGTCATTGCCGCAACTAACAGAGCCGATGTCCTTGATCCAGCACTGCTTCGTCCCGGCAGGTTTGACAGACAGGTGTTCGTTCCGATGCCCGATATAAAAGGGAGAGAGATGATACTCAAAGTCCATGCCGAGAAAATAAGGATGGACGGCAATATAAATTTCTCAGACATCGCAAGGGGAACTCCGGGATTTTCGGGTGCGGACCTTGCCAATCTCCTTAATGAAGCCGCACTTATCGCCGCTTCAAAATCTCTGTCAGGGGTCACAATGAATGAGATCGAGGAGGCCCGTGATAAAATTCTGATGGGTAAGGAAAGAAAGACGATGGTGCTCACTGTTGAGGAGAAAAAAGATACGGCATATCACGAGGCTGGACATGTAATAGTAGGATATTATTCAAAATATGCCGATCCGATCCATAAGGTTTCGATTATACCGAGAGGCCATGCTCTCGGAGTGACACAGCATCTTCCTGAAAAGGACAAGTACAGCTACCACAAAGAAGAGCTCATTGACAGGATAAAGATACTCATGGGCGGCCGTGTTGCTGAGGAGCTTTTCATCGGCAGGATAACGACAGGCGCAGGAAATGACATTGAAAGAGCGACACAGCTGGCAAGGAACATGGTGATGATGTGGGGAATGAGCGAGAATCTCGGACCTGTACATTACGGTGAGAACGAGCAGCAGGTGTTCCTCGGCAGGGAGCTCGGCAAAAGGACTCAGGTGAGCGAAGCCACTTCAGAAAAGATAGATGATGAAGTGCAGAAGCTGATAGATTTTGCTTATCAGGAGGCCAGAAACATTCTTGATACCCATAAAGATGCGGTAGAAAGGCTTGTGGCGGTACTGATGGAGCATGAAACTCTTGATAAAGAGGATATAGTAAAAGCTCTCGACGGCGGAAATACAGATGCAGTTCCGAATTAACTTACTCCTGTTTTCATTTGCGGTGCTTCTTACGGCAGTATCGTGCAGTTCTATCCCGAAAAAGACAATTGACACGAAAGGAAGTTATTCGTGGAACAGGGAGTCTTTTGAGATAAATCCTGAAAATCAGTCTTTCACCTCTGAAGGTGAAGTGACGATGTGGATAGATAATGTCAGGTTCAAAGGAAAGTTCAACGGGGATTATCAGATCTTATCTTCCGCAAGTAACAAATGGCGTATGATGATAACGGGACCTTTCAATGTTTCTGTGGCAACTGTGATAATCAACGGAATGTCGGCGCACATTTTCCATGACGGGATATGGGAAAGCAAACCGTGGCCGGAGATCTCAGGCGGACTTTTCAACGCCGATGTAGACGGTGACATCTTTTCCGTGATGCTCGGCGGCAGGTTCAAGTTTGAAGGCGTTTGTGCCAGAATCGATGAAAGTTCAAAGCTGTGCAAAATGAACGAAGTCTATTACAGGCAAAGCGGAGCTGAAATTACCGAAATACTGAGCGGCGACCTCTCCATAATCCGCGAGAACGGCTCATGGAAAGGTATCAGAAAAGGAAAATATACCTTTATCTTCACGAATAAAAAAATTGAAACAGGCTCGTTCGATGAATCTCTTTTCGGTCTCCCGAAAGAGGAGCGTGACGAATTCGAAGACATATAGATCAAAATGAAATACTACATTGTCGATTTTGACGGGACTGTAACGCTGTCCGATTCACTGGTGGATGTTTTTGAAAGGTATTGTGTCACCGACTGGCTGGTACCTGAGAACAGGATGCTCAGCGGAGAAATATCAAGGACGCAGGCCCTTTTTGAAGAAGTGGCTCTGATGAAGGTAGATGAGACTGAACTTTACAGGTTTCTTGCAGGACACATGAAAATACGGGACGGATTTTCTGATTTTGTTGAAAGGGTTCACAAGAACGGGGATAAAATGATGATACTCAGCGGCGGTTTCAGGTCGTTTATTGAGTATATTTTGGACCAACTCACCCCCGACCCCTCTCTTCTAAGAAAAGAGGGGAGCGGTATTTCCCCCCTTTCTTTTTTGAAAGGGAAAGGGTCGGGGATAGGGTTGATAGCTAACGATATCAAATACCTGGGTGATGAAAAGTGGGAGTTCGTTCCGTGTCCTGATACCCTTCCTCCTTTGTGCGGGACATGTCCCAACTGCAAAAGGGCGATGGTGAAAAAGATAATAAGCGAAGGGTATGATACCTTTTATATCGGGGACGGAGAGACGGATTTCTGTGCTTCAGAACACGCTAAAGTCATCTATGCGACAGGGTCTCTTGCGGAAAGACTTCAGAAAAAAGGAGTCGACTTCATATTTTTCAGCTCTTTCTCTGAAATAGACTGAGTATTGTCTCTTCTTGAACAAATAATCAAAAGTGTTAAAATATATGGAATTTTGAGGAGGTCATGATGAAAAAAGCTATATTTTCAATGCTGTCTGTTTTAATTTTTATTGCAGCCTGCCAGAACGATTATCACGAACCATGTGATCAGGCATCAATAAATAAAAAGGCATATCTTTACATGAAGGAATGGTATCTGTGGTATGAACATCTTCCGCAGATAAATGTCGCCGATTATGAAACTTTGAGCGATATGCTCAGTGCAGTTAAATATGTTGAAGGGGACACAGTCGTTGACAGATTCAGCTATTCGGTGAAAAAGGTCGATCATGACAATTATTATGCCGGAAAAAGGTACGGAATGGGTACATCCTGGAAAAGGGATGATGAAAACAGACTATTCGTTTCTCTGGTCTATCCTGAAAGTCCGGCAGGCAAGGCAGGTCTCAAAAGAGGTCAGGAGATCCTTGAGATAAACGGCTACACAGTTGCGGAGCTTGATGAAAACAAGCAGTATAATCAGGAACATAAAAATGATGAAGACTTCACGGCGAAGACCGACTGGGACAATGTATATGATGCTGAGAAAAAAGGGGAGGCTGTAGACATTAAGCTTCTTGAGAACGGCACGGATACAGTAGATACGACGGTATATCTCGATGATTACACGATGAATTCGGTGCTGGGAGCATCAATAGTTGATAACAGCGGAGTAAAGACAGGCTATCTGAACTTCAAGGCGTTTATAAATTCTTCAAAAGATGAACTTGATGAGGCTTTCAGTTATTTCAAGGAAAACGGAATTGAAGAGCTTGTTGTAGACCTCAGGTATAACGGAGGCGGACTTGTCGCCGTATCGCAGTATCTGATAAATCTCATTGCAGGACCTGCTGTCGAAGATGAAAAGATAATAAAGATAATGTATAACGATAAACATCCCGAAGCGAACAGCAACTACATGGGTCATGTGCTGGAAAATTCCATGGACTTGAAAAAAGTGGCGTTCATAACTACGAGAGGGACAGCCAGCGCTTCGGAAATGGTCATAAATTCACTTTCTCCATTCATCGAAGTATCTGTGATCGGTGACACAACTTATGGAAAGCCTGTCGGAATGAACGCTCTGGATATCTGCGACCAGACGATAGTTCCGATAACTTTCAAGAATGCCAATGCCGCTGATTTCGGTGACTATTTCTTCGGAATTCCCGCCACATGTCTTTCAGATGACGATTTCAAACATGATTTCGGTGATGCGGAAGAGTCATCAATGAAAGAAGCACTGTACTATCTTAAAAACGGAAGTTGTTCAGATACTCTCCGTTACAGAGGGATTGAAAGACCTTATCCTGAAGATACCATTCCTTTCAGGCTCAAAGGCATGAACAGAATTGACTACACATTTTAGGAGATAAACATGGAAAAGATCATCATCTTTCTTATCTTGTCGCTCGTGATCTCTGCCGGATGCTCATCGGGAGAGGCTGAGACTGATGCCGAGTGTCTTACGGTAATGGACTGTCAGATGGGATTTGTCTGCATCGATAATAAATGTGTGCCTGAGGAGAATAAGGCTGATGACAATATTACGCCTGACAATACTGTTATAGTTGACGATGAGCAGCCTGACAATGTTATACCTGACGATAATGAGAACGATGATCCGCAGATAGACGACAGCGATACAGGTGGCGGTAACCAGTGCAAAAAGAACGAGGACTGCTTCGACGATGATGACTGCACTGAAGATAAATGTGATAGCGGATACTGTTTCAATCCTCTGAAAAAAGAGACCTGCAACGGGTTTGATGATAACTGCAATGATGAAACGGATGAAACATTTGAAGGAATTGGTGAGGTTTGTGACACCGGACTCCCCGGGAAGTGTTCTGCCGGAAAGAAAGCGTGTGTCGAAGGTGCTGTGAAATGTGTTTCAGATCAGCTCGATGCCGCACCTGAGACATGCAACGGTGAAGATGATAACTGTGACGGTGAGACGGACAATATGCTGCCGGAGGATGCTCCCCAGTGCGCATTGAACCTCGGAGTATGTGCTCTCGCAAGAAAAAAATGTGACGGGGCCGGCGGATGGCTTGAGTGTGAAACAGCCGATTACGGAGCTGATTACAGTACGGAAGACATTCCCGATCCTCTTTTCAAGGACACGAACTGTGACGGAGTTGACGGCATTAAAGCGGCATCAGTATTCGTCGATGCAATCAACGGAGATGACAATCTTAATGACGGTACCCCTGACAAGCCGTTGAAAACAATAGCAAAAGGTCTTGAAGCGGCTGTCACGGCAGGTTTTAATGCTGTTCTCGTTTCAGCCGGTGAATATCCTGAGACAGTTGTTCTTGAAAGCGGAATTAACATTTACGGTAGCTATAGCGGATATCCTGACTGGTCAAGAGATGCGGCCGATATTTCTGTCATCTCAGGAACGAACATCGGTGTCACAGGTACTGATGTCGATAATGTAACTGTCGGAAACATAACAATAAGATCAGCCGACGCACAGAATTACGGTGAGTCTTCATACGGCGTTTTCCTTGTCAGAGGCGGCGGAATAGCATTTGATAATGTGATAATAAACGCAGGAAAAGGTATGGAAGGAGCTCCCGGATCTGACGGTGCCGCAGGGACAGGCGGAGGGAATGGCGGCTCGGGCGCTCAAGGATGTGAAGACAGCGGCGGAGTGCTGTGTGATAACTGTTCGACACCTTCAGGTGGTACAAGCGGAAAAAATTATACCTGCGGAATGCACGGCGGTAACGGCGGAACTCCTGGCAACGGCGATAATTACGGCAATGCAGGATATGCCGGTGCAAATGGCGGAGGGTCTGCCGGAAAGGGCGGTATATACTATTCTGATGGTGATACATGTAACTCGACCTCCACATCAGCTGTGTATTCAAAAGGGGGTAACGGCTCATCAGGAACCGGCGGAACAAATGGAGATGCAGGTGCGGCCGGAACTTTTTCGGAAACAGGGTATTCAGTTCTGTCAGGAACTTCCGGAACAGACGGAACGGACGGTTACGGCGGCGGCGGCGGCGGCGGCGGCAGAGGCGGTAATACCAATTGTGACAGTTACGGTTCTGCCGGCGGTGGAGGCGGTGCTGGAGGATGCAAAGGTACTGCAGGTACCGGCGGCTCAGGCGGCGGCGGATCTTTTGGACTTTTCCTTGTAGATTCTACAGGTGTAGCGGTCATTTCAACTTCTGTATCGACTGCCGGCGGCGGAGCAGGTGGTAAAGGAGGAGCGGGCGGCACCGGAGGCACTGGCGGGAACGGCGGAGCAGGCGGTTCTCACGGCGGTTCAAATGATCGGAGGACGGTGGATGCGGCGGCTGGGGCGGTGCAGGCGGAAAAGGCGGTGACGGCGGTCACGGCGGCGGCGGAGCAGGAGGCCCGAGTTATGGAATATATTCAATAAATTCAACAATAGATGCCGATTCTGTAACTTATGTGACAGGTTCCGGTGGAACAGGCGGAGTGAGCTCAGGCAATTCAGGGCCTGACGGAGTTCAGGCAGATACGAATTTGTAGGTCATTTTTTCACCATGACCATCTTTCCAGTTGATTCGGCCATAAGTTCGCCGTCCATGGTGATAGTTCCTTTTGTGTAAAGAACTCTTCCTTTACTTGATTCAATAAAGCCTTCAATGAGGATTTCCCGTTCTGTGGGAATGGGTTTTCTGAACCTGACACATATTTCACCTGTCACTCCTGAATCATAGACTGTGAAAGCGGCATAGGCCATTATTTCATCGAGCACAGTGCTTATTATTCCGCCGTGAACGACCCCCGCCCAGCCGCAGAAACGGCTGTTGATCTTTGTTACGGCCCACGCTTTGTGGCTTTCGTTGTCTCTTTTTATATTAAGTTTCAGCCCTATACGGTTGTTTTTTCCGCAGACGAAACATCTGCTGTCATCAATGAGCTTCATTCATTCCTCCATTGCTAAATTTCAGCGTGATATTATTTTAGAGGTGATATTTTGTCAAACAGTTAAGTTTAGTTGAAAAAAAATTATAAATCTGATAGAGTCGATCAACTTAATTTACGAGCCCTGATCATGACAAAACTTTCAAAAATATTTTCGCCGGTCCTTTCAAGCCTTTTTGAAAATCTGCAGGACTCAGTCTCTGTTCTTGAGAATGGAGTTTTCACCGAGTGCAATTATGCAACTTTGAAAATGATGGGTATGAAGGACAGAGATGAAATACTGGGAAAAACACCGTGGGACCTTTCTCCTGAGTTCCAGCCTGATAAAATGAGCTCAAAGGAAAAAGCCGGTAAATATCTGAAAGAGTGCCTTGAAAAGGGAAATGCCCGTTTCGAATGGTGTCACACCCGTCCTGACGGAACACAGTTCTTCGCCGAGATACTTCTGACAAGGGTTCCCGGCAGCAATGATGACAAGGTTTTTGTTCTTTGGAGGGATGTGTCTGAAAAAGTGAACGCCAGAAAAGCTGTGACCGAGATCGAGAACAGGTTCAGAGAGGTCACAGAATCCGCTCCTACGGCAATACTTGTTCATAAGGATGGCAAGTGGCTTTATGCGAATAAAGCTGCTTCAGAGATATTCAATCTTCAGCCGTCAGACATAATCGGCGAGAATTTTCTTAAATACATCCGCCCTGACCATGTTGCCAAAGCTTCTGAATTTGCCAGAAAGAGACTCGCAGGCGAACCGGTTCCTGACAGATATGAAATCTGCATTCTGACTAAAGAAGGAACGGAGAAGTGGATTGATGTCAAGGTGAATGTTACAGAGTTTAATGGTGAGAAAGCTGTAATTGTAAATGCTATAGATATAACAAAAAGGATAGAGGCCGAAAAGAGTCTCAGGGAGTCAAATGAAAAGCTGAGAACCACCCTGAATTCAATAGGAGACGGAGTCATTTCCACTGATGCTTCCGGAAAAGTTATGATGATAAACCCTGTTGCAGAGAAGATGACAGG
Source organism: bacterium (assembly GCA_022703485.1). Classification (GTDB taxonomy): domain Bacteria; phylum UBP6; class UBA1177; order UBA1177; family UBA1177; genus JAKLDO01. The sequence continues at coordinate 1,437 of JAKLDO010000066.1, read as the reverse complement.
CTGGACAGTCAGTGATGCGGCCGGACAGCCTCTGGAAAAAGTGTTCAACATAGTAAATGCCTTTTCGAGGGAGAAAGTTGATAACCCTGTTTCAAAGGTGCTGAAAGAAGGCGGCGTTGTAGGACTCGCCAACCATACTGTTCTTTTGAACCGTAGCGGCCGTGAGTTCCAGATCGCAGACAGCGGTGCCCCGATAATGGATGATTCAGGAAAGGTGAAAGGTGTCGTGCTTGTATTCAGGGATGTAACTGAAAAATATATTCTTGAGGAACAGCTGAAGCAGACGCAGAAAATGGAAGCTATCGGACAGCTTGCAAGCGGACTCGCTCATGATTTCGGCAACATGATAACAGGGATAGTCGGAAGTGCTGAACTTCTCGGAGCTGCAATGAAGGGCGATCCTGAGGCATCAGGACATGTTGAAAGGATCAAGGAAGCTTCAATGCAGGCTTTTAACATGACAAGGAGACTTCTTGATTTCTCGAGAAAAAGCAAAGGCGAACTTGTGGAATTCGATGTGAACGAGCTTATTTTGAAAACGATAGACCTTGCATCTCCCGGAATAAACAACAGAAAAATAAAGATAATAAAAGATTTTAAAGTATCAAGCTCTCGTGTCAAAGGCGATCCTGATCAGTTACAGAATGCATTGATAAACCTTATTTTCAATGCACGGGACGCAATGCCCGAAGGAGGCAGACTCGAATTCTCCACATCTGAGCATTTCATTCCTGAACACACTGTCAATCCAATGTTCCTGAGCCCCGGGAATTATATAAAGATCTCTGTGACCGATACAGGCTCTGGAATAAGTGAAGATATTCAGGACAGAGTCTTTGAGCCTTTCTTCACAACAAAAAAACCGGGTACGGGTACGGGACTCGGATTGACCTCAGTATTTAAGGCCTTGAAAGACCACAACGGAACTGTAGTGCTTCACTCAAAACCGGGTGAAGGTGCGAGGTTCGATCTGTTCATACCTGCTAAAATAACCGGATCATAATAACTTAGGGAGTATCTTCATGGAAAAAGGAAAGATCTTTGTTGCACTTGATGTTGACACTAAATCTGAGGCTCTGGGGATCGTTAGCGAATTAAAAGGTCTCGGGGCATGTTTTAAGATAGGAAAACAGCTTTTCACGGCGGAAGGTCCTGAGCTTGTTAAAGAAATTGTTAAAATGGGCGAGGATGTGTTCCTTGATCTTAAATATCATGACATTCCGAATACTGTCGCAATGGCCGGAGTTGCTGCGGCGAAGCTCGGTGTAAAGGTTTTCAATGTCCACGCAGGAGGGGGCAGAAAAATGATGGAGGCCGTGCGTGCTGAAATGAATAAACTTTCCAATCCTCCTATGGTGCTTGCCGTGACGGTATTAACAAGCATGGCTCAGGAAGATCTGACCGAAACAGGTATCGATGTCACTCCCGGTCAGCAGG
>JAKLDO010000065.1 GCA_022703485.1 bacterium | reverse complement strand
TGTTCTTGATCTTTCTGTCTATCATCTTCATAAGCTCATCTATCGACTGGTCCTTCACATTTTTAGTGAACTGCTCTTTATAGTTCCGCACAAGGCTCACGGTGTCGAGCTCTATATCAAATATCTTATAGCCGCCGTCCACCATTCTGAGATGATATATCAGTTCGTATATTACAGGCTTGCCTTTGAAAGAGGCCTGAACTTCAGATGTTATGAAAACACTTTCCGGAACGCCTTTTATGTACATTTTCTCGCTGCCCTTGTCTATGTACTTCTTTTCATAACTTTTGTTGTAGAAAGCCTTTTCAAGATAAAGTTCCGTGAAGAGCTCTTTTATCTTGCTAAAGAACTTTGTCTTCTTTTCCTCTGTTGCGGCCTCCCACTTCTCTCCGATTATGTATTTTGCAATGAAATCGTAATCGATCAGCTCATCAACCACTTTTTTCATCTCGGCATCTTTGGTCTTAAACTCTGCCGATCCTTTTCTGGCCTTTGTGTTCCCCCATTTTTCAAGTATCTGCTCCTTGGCTTCAAGGAATTTAACGGCGGTATTGACATTGAGCACAGCGGCCTGCGGAGTTTCAACGGTCTTCGGCTGGGCTGGTGTCTGGGCTGACAGCGAAAGTGCTGACATTAACAGAATACAGAGTACAAGATATCTCATTTTCACCTCATTCCTGACATTTCATTTATCTCTTCGATCTTCATGTTGTAATCGAATACAGACTGAATATAGAGAAGCTCATTTTCAAAGTAGAGCTTTACTGCGTCGATGAGGTCGTTCGGGCTGTTAAGACCGCTCTCATAATTACTGAACTCCGTCGTCATCCAGCCTTTCGCATATTTTCTCGCCTTTCCTGTGTGCTCTATCTGAGATTGCAGTGACATCAGAGAGTTATATTTCTCCTTTATCTGGAGAGGATAAGTCTTTTTAAGAAAATTCGTCTGTGATCTGAAAGCATTCCACTCAGCCTTCGCCTTCTGCACATTTCTACCCTGTTCAAGGAAGTTAAGGCTGATCGATAACCCCACACCGATCTCTCCATCCCACCCGTTATATGGACTGTCAGGATAAGGATAGTTCTTCTCATATACAGAGCTGGTATATTTATAAGAAAAATTACCTACTATGCCGAAGTCGGGAAGAAGTCTGCATATTTCAAGATGATACAGGTTCTTATAAGCCGTCAGACCGTTATTCATCATTCTTGCGTAAGGGCCAGAATTAAAAGTGAAATCAACTATCTCATCATAGGTCTTTCCGTATGCCGGAACGGACATCGCTGTATCAGCAAGTTCCCAGTCATTTCCAAGAACCATGTTTATGACATTTTTTAAAGTATCTCTCTGGAGCTGGAGTTTTTTAAGCTGATAGGCTATCTTCTCCTTTTCTATCCTGAGCTTTATCAGATCTTTCTGCTTAACACCTTCTTTTTCCTCATAAAGCATCTCTTTAAGTTTTTCTTCAGCCTTGTCGACCTGAGACACAGCAGGTTCAATAAAAGAAAGTATCTCATTTACCATCACCCATGACCAGTAATACATGGACGCTTCCTTCCTGACCTTGTTCTCCCCTATTTCCGACTCGGCTTTCTTAAGCTCGATCTGGGCTTTTGAAACATCCAGTCCGTTCCATATCTTGCCGAAAGTGAAAATGGGCATCACCATTTCACCGCGCATCCTTATTGCAACACCGTATTCACTGAAATCAAAATAGTATTTATCCCAGTTACTTTCCTGAAAATAGTAACCGCCGTTCTCATCTTCGACAACTTTTGCCCTTTCATACTCATACTTAGGGTGCGGACCCATTCCGAAAACGAACTTTATCTTCGGGAAATACTGTGCGAGAACCTTTTCATGGTCTGCCTGGGCGCTTTGTATCTTGAACCTCAGAGAATCGAGTATCTCTGCTTTTTCAACGAATGTCTTTATGAACTCTTCCCTGTTCACGGTCCTTTTTGCAGTACCGGAGACCTGCGGAGACGCATCCTCCCCGTAAACTGTAAAAAACACCGTAATTAGAAAAAAATAAAGGAGCGCCCTTTTAAGAGACGCTCCCCCAAATCTTTGAAAATTCAATATTTTCATTATCACTTTAACTGTGCAGCGACTTCTTCAGCGAAATTGACTTCCTTCTTTTCTATGCCTTCACCGAGCTCGAAACGGGCAAATCTAACGATCTTAAGGTCCGTTCCGATCTTCTTTGCAGTATCTTTCACGAACTGGCTTACAGTTATGTCGCCGTTCATTACGAAAGCCTGCTCAAGCAGAGTGTTGTCGGAAATGAACTTCTTGATCTTGCCTTCAACGATCTTTTCAGCGATATTCTGCGGTTTTCCCATTTCAAGGACCTGCGCAAGGAAAGCATGCTTCTCGGATGCGAGTTTATCCTGCGGGAACTGGGATGCTTCCACACACTCAGGACGCATTGATGCGATCTGCATTGCAACACCGTCGCTCATCTCTATCACTTCAGGTTTTTTCAGTGCATCTTTTGATGCGGCCTTCACTTCGACCATTACACCTATCTTTCCGCCCATGTGAACATAGGAATGAATAAGGGAATCGTCTCCGCCGACAAATTTTACAAATCTTCTCGGTCTGATGTTCTCTCCGATGGATGCTACAGCTTCGGTCGTCAGCTTTTCCACCTCTGTATCATAGAAACCGTTTTCCATGGATATTACAGCACCTTCTTCCTTTCCGTTTTTCATGAAATAGTCTGACATAACTTTGGAAAGGCTTTTGAAACCGTCGCTTTTTGCCGCGAAATCTGTTTCGCAGTTAAGCTCAAGAAGAAGACCTTTTGAGTTGTCTATTACTGAAAGCACAGCACCTTCACTTGCAATACGGCCTGCTTTCTTTGCAGCTTTTGCAATACCTTTGTCCTTCAATATCTGAATAGCCTGTTCTATGTCACCGTTGGCTTCAGCTAAAGCCTTTTTGCAGTCCATCATGCCTGCACCGCTTCTTTCTCTGAGTTCTTTCACCAGAGCAGCAGAAATTTCCATATTTTCCTCCAGTTTTTCTTATTCTTTGCCTTCGAAGCTTTCTTCAAGAGCCGCTTCAGTTTCATCATCTTCAGATGTAGCAACTCTCTTTACCCTTACTTTTCTTCCGGCAACGCTTCTTGTTTCAGCCTTGTTTGTCTTTTCCTTTCTGTCCTTCTGTTCAGTAACGATCTTCTGTTTGTAGATATCAAGCCCTTCCAGATATGCAGAAACGATGTCTGAAGTGATTATTGATATGCATCTCATTCCGTCATCATTAGCAGGAATAACAAAATCGATCTGTGTAGGATCGGCATTTGTATCGGTAATTGCAATTATCGGGATACCGAGGATCTTTGCTTCGTGAACAGCAAGGTGCTCTTTGACCGGATCGACTATGAAAACTGCGCTCGGCATTTTTTCCATCTTTGCGATACCGGAAAGGTTCCTTTCAAGCTTGAGTTTCTTCTTTTCCATGTCAGAAAGCTCTTTTTTCTTGTAAAGCTTTCTCTTTTCGCTTGTAAGAACATCCTCGAACTTCTGAAGTTTCTTGACCGACTGGTTTATTGTGGCGTAATTTGTGAGCATTCCGCCCAGCCAGCGGTAATTCACATAAGGTATCTCAGCTTTCTGAGCTTCTTCCTTAATGACTTCCTGCGCCTGTCTCTTTGTTCCGACAAGGAAGATCGTTTCGCCGTTGATGCCGAGTCCTTTTACGAATTTCTTTGCATCTTCAACGAGTTCGACCGTTTTCTGCAGGTCGATGATGTGAATGTTGTTGCGTTCCGTGAAAATGTACGGAGCCATTTTGGGATTCCATTTCTGTTTCTGGTGGCCGAAATGGGCGCCGGCTTTCAATAAGTCTCTGATGTCAGGCATTTTTTCCTCCTAGATTTTACCTGTTTAACATCCCCCTGAATTTCTGCTCACTCCCGATTTAATACAGGAGACAGGTACAGAAACAACCACAGGGGTGCCTTAAAAACAGGGCGTTTTATACTTATTAATGACGGCAAGTCAACTAATTTTACATTTACTTGTCGAATTTATTGTGAATTTATGAACAAAAATTTTTAAACACAAAAAATCATTCAGCACAGCGGAAACCATCTAGCAGAGTACCTTCGTGTGATCTTGGAATTCTGCTTGTCGTTGTAATTGCTATTTCTGAATTTGTGTACGATCCACCGCGGACAATGCGCTCTGTACCGGTTTCAGGACCTTGCGTGTTCTCTGAAGGTGATATTTCATAATATTTGTAATCATACCAGTCATTAACCCATTCTCTCAAATTACCAGCCATATCATACAGACCATAAAAATCATTAAAAACACTAAATTTCTAATCATTTCGCGTCTAAGGACTGGTAAAATTCGAATAAATTGACTTTAAAGCTCACACTTTTCCATATCTGAAACACTTTCTGTTGTCACGGAACAGTAAAGATTACAGACGGTTGTTTTATAGTCCAGTTTGTAATTAACCATTTTACTATCAGGATTATAGCAGCAGTTTTCACCTTTATAACCCGGCGTGCACTGACTGTTTGTGCCATCGTCATGTCTGCAGTTACACACTTCATATTCAACCCACTCACCGTCAACTTCTTCAGCGTATCCTTCACGATCTACAAGTCTTATGCTTTCTTCAGGAAAATCTGCATCAATTTTTAAAGTAATTTCAACATTTTTGCTTTCTTTAACTGTCTGCGGAACATCTTTATCTATGGTCACAGTGCCGGTATACGGTATATAACAGTCTTCAAACCCTGGTTGAAGCTCCTCTTCATGCCAGACACATGCTTTTATTGTCGCAAGTTTCTCATCATTAGAGAAGAAGTCTGATTCGGCATATTTTACAATTTTGTATTCGCCTTTTTCAAATCCGTTGATTGTGACTTTTATTTCCATCAAACCTTCGACATGCATGTATGAATGATGCTCCGGAGGCCTGAGAAACTCATTTTTGCATGTGTTTTCATTATTTTCACCGTTCCAGAAATAAAAACTCACCCCCATGAGACTTCCTTCGTTATACATCTGTCCATATCCGCCGTCTTTCGCTTTGAAATTATCCATGAAAACTATTGATGAAGTAATGTCGGGAATCTCAACATCAACTGCATCCATATCACCGGTTTCACCAATATCCTGATCCGATCCGTCACTGCCGCCATTATCCCCGCAACCGCAGAAAAGAAAAAAAGAAAACAAAATAATTATAGACATTTTCATAGTGTTATCCTCTCAATTGTATCAACTCCCACAACGAAAAACGAGCCATCCTCCATTGCAAGAACATCAAAAAGTGTGTTTTTAATTTCTGTTTCTATTTTTTTCCATACTGAACCGTCAAAGTGATAAATAACAGCTTCCGGATTTTCGATGTCAGTTGTCCTGCCGACAGCAAATATGTTATCAGAACCGGTTCCGTCAATACCGAGCAGAAAAGAATCATTATCTTTCAACACCTGTTTCCACTCAGTGCCATTAAAATTAACTATCACATTTTCACCGCATGCATAAATATTGTTTTTATCCATTCCCCAGATTGAATTGAGACTTTTATCTGTGCCGCTTTCCATCAATTTCCATTCAACCCCATCATAATGAATTACTGTTCCGTTCTTTCCGACAGCATAAACATTATCCGAAGCTGTTCCCCAGACCCCGTTTAATTTATTTTTTGAGGTTATTCCCATTTTCATCCATTCTGAACCATCAAAATAAAATATTGCCCCAACTCTGGGATAATCGTCAACTCCCACGGCAAAAATATCTTTTAAGGATGTTCCCCACACAGCAACAACAGCTGCATCATTTGTTAATTCTCCTTGTGCAGTCCACTCCCAGTGATCTTTATTTATTAAAACTGGTGCCGAGAAACCGACAACCATAGCTTTTCCACTGTCACTCATCAATACTCCATGATTAGAGAAAGAGCATTCTCCTCCCGGCTCGTCACAGATATAAACTGTTTTCCATCCATCATTATCCGGATATTTATAGTATCCATGATAGTCACAACCGCAACCATAATTATTATCCATTGTAAATCCTGCAATATAAATATCTCCGGAATCATTTGACGCAATGGCTGTGTTGTAATATTTACAGCAATTTTTTTCATTATCGCTGTCTAAATCAGGAGTATCATTTTCATTATTTTCTGCATCTGGAAAATCTTTATCATCTATCTCATTGGCATCATTATCCATTTTAACGCTGTCTTCATCTGATTCTTTATTTTTATTTTCATGACAGCCTGAAAAAAACAAAACAGCAAACAACATCAGAAAGTATGTAATCTTCATAAACCCCTCCGGAAAGAACCGGACACTATTATCGCATCCGGTTCAAAACTTGTTAATTCAATTATTTCTCATTTTCTGGAAATATTTCCCCTGTTATGTCGCTTTCACGGCATATTTCACCGTAGGAATTTAACATTTTTAATTCGCCCCAATTACCACCTTCTGCATGATTTTTTCCGGCTGGAATTATATTTATTATTCCGACGAACTCGCCATCTGAAATTTCACCATTCTGCTTAATTTCGCAAGCCGGCTGGACAAATTGAGAATCATCATATATTCCGCAAAATAATTTAACATCAAGATTTTTTACATTTCCGAAGTTCATGCTTGAAAAAGATGAAATTCTGTAATCAATTTCTTCTCTTGATGCAACTTCAATATTATCTTCAAGCTCTTCATAATCTTTCCATTTGTAGTAAAACGATACAGGTTTTCTGTCATTTGAAAATTCAATTATTATCATTGAGCTGTTTCCTACGAACATCAACCCGTCTTTTTTCCTGCCGAAATACGCAATATTTGAAGCTAATGTTTCATCAACAAAAGTTCCATCTGCCGTTCCTACTCCATCAACTTCATATTTCGATTGCATAAAAATCAATTCTTCACCCACGCCAATTTTAACAAAATCTTTAAGCTCTTCTTTTATAAATCTTTCTCCGGCTGTTTTAAGTTCATTCAAAGACATTTCTTTAGCTTTTCCATATTTTGCCTTGTTTTCCTGAGCATATTTCCAGTTCCTGTAATTCACTCTTGTACCGTCACCGAAAACTGTAAGATCCCATCCATCACCAACGACACTATTAAAATCATCCTTGAGATTCATTTCCCAGTTTCCGCTTGTTTTCGTATTGATTGTATCGCCGGTTTTGAATTTTTCAATCAGTTTCTGAGTTACAAATTCTTTCCCCGATCCGTTTTTACGAACCATCAGCTTCACAGAATCTCTATTTATCCTGTAATCTTCCGAGTCTTTTTGAATCTGTTTCAATTCATCTGAAATCTGACCTTTCACATCAAGTTTTTCTGCATAAACATTCACAAACAAAAAAACTGATATGAGAAAAAATATCGCTCTTTTCATTTTCTCACCTCATTAATTATTGTTATCTCCACTGTGTCCAGCCCAGCCAATCCACATCTCCATCTCTCAAAACAGAATAATTAGGAAGGTCAACCATCCTCATATTGTCTCTTCTTGATGCAGCATTGCTTTGACTCGCGCCCGATGCCAACACGGCGGGTTTGTTATCCGGATGCTCTTTCACAGCGTCCCACCATGCATATTTTACTGTTTTATTGGTTGTATTCAGGTATTGGGCATAATCTATTCCAAGCTGTCTGTTGCTCGTATAATCTGAGCCGAAAAGCCAAGCCAATTCCCAGAAACCGGTTGCAAATTTTAAACCGCCTTTAAAAATTGGATTCCATCTTTCCAATCTGTGACCGTCTTCGTCATACATCTGGGCACAGCCATAAGTTGAAAACAATTTTAACTCACGAGTTTCATCCCCCAATCTCATGTTTTTTGAAAGTGCTCGCGTATCTTCATTCCACATATGCCACTGAGCATTATGAACCCCGTCATTGCTAGTATAATAATGGCCACTGTGTCCACAATGAAGATAAATATCAAAAGCATCTAAACCATATGTGGAGTTTTGATCACCGTCAGTTTCATATCTAGTTTTTGCAGACCCAAGCGATGTGTAAGATATTTGATCAATCGAACTATAATATCCCATTGTACTGTACCAATATGAGCAGACATCATTTCCTCGCCAAGGATCTTTCCAGTTATTTTCCCAAGTATTTTCCGATTTTGCACCAATATAATATGTTGCATACGCAAACGATGAAATCAGGAAAATAATCAGAAACATCAACATTTTATTCATTTTAAACCTCTTTGTTTGTTAAAATTTTTCAATTTAAATGAACAGTTTCGCCGTGGTAAAATTTAAGGCGGGTGAGAAAAAAGAAAAATTAAAAAATAAAGTAATGAGTGAGTGAGTGAGTGAGTGAGTGAGTGAGTGAGTGAGTGAGTGAGTGAGTGAGTGAGTGAGCAATATCTGTGCCACAATGACTCCTAAATCAGGCTGGCTGATAATTTATTTAAATTTTATCGCTAGGACTTGATGATGATAATTCAGATTATTCATTATGTCAAATTTCATTTCACTATTTCTTTTTTGAATTCCATATAAAAATTTGCTTTACATTTACAACAGGTCTTTTGATGATATAATGCATCCTGTGAACTGTTTTTGAATAAGGATAAAATGGAAGAAAAACATCCGGCTGTCGTACTTCTGCGGAAAAACCTTGCACTGCTGCTGTTTTTTGTGTTTTTCAACATAACGGCATATTTTTTCACATTCATGGAAGATCTCAACAAGTGCTTTTCCGCCACAGTCATAACCACAGATAAAGCCATAGTTGAGAGCATTGCTGACGAACTCGATCTCTGTTCCATGACCGTTGACAGCGAGAAAATGACCTTCGATTCAGCGATATTCAACCACTATGAAGTTCCGCCGGTAAAGGATGTATACCTGTATTCGCTGTCATTCCCTTACGAAAAGTGGGATCGCATAAAAAACCTCGACAATGCTCTTTCCGATACTAATCCTTATGTTGAAAAGACCGTCGTTGCATATAACGGGTCAAGGATAAAACTGTTCTCTACCGGATTTGTAATCATTTTCGCTCTGTGGCTCATTTTTACGGCAAAGATCGCCCCTTCATGGAAGAAGTCCAGGCGCGCATTTTTTACTACGGCAATATCCACACTTATATTTTTCATGATCTTCTCAGGGGCCTCTTTTGCCCTTGCGTCACCCGAGATATATTCTTTCATAACCATTTCACTCTCGGTTTTTCTTGTGACATATACCGTAATATTATCAATAATTTACAGATTTATATCTGCCGGAGAGCACAGATGAAGAAGTTTATCGCCGTATTTGCCTTGACCGTACTGATGTTTTCATGCGGCATGCAGAAATTTGCTGAAGACAACATCAATGATTCCGATCGCATCGTCATTACAGACGACGACACTACTGTTACAGACAATTCAAATACCGGTGATGATGGAAACACCGGAAATACAGGTGATACTTCCGATACAGGCAATACAACAGATACCGGAAACACCGGTGACACGGCAGATACAGGTGATACCGCAGATACCGGGAACACTGGTGACACGGCAGATACAGGTGATACTGCAGATACCGGAAATACTGGTGACACGGTAGACACAGGTGATACCGCAGACACCGGAAATACTGGTAACACGGCAGACACAGGTGATACAGCCGATACAGGTGACACGGCAGATACCGGCGATACCTCAGACACCGGAAACACGGGTGACACGGCAGACACTGGCGATACCGCTGATACCGGTGACACAGGAGCAGGACTTCCGGTAAGGATAATCGCAGCAAATCTAACCAGTGGTAACGGACAGGATTATGACCCCGGACACGGAATAAGGATACTTGAAGCGCTTAAACCTGACATAGTTCTTGTTCAGGAATTCAATTACGGAAGCAATTCGATTTCCGACTATAAAGAATTCTCACAAACCGTTGTAGGCACAGATTATTACGCAGTTGACAGCACAAGTTTTCAGATCCCGAACGGCGTGATCAGCAAATGGCCCATTACTTCAAGCGGATACTGGGACGACCCGAATATATCGAACAGAGAGCTCATGTGGGCAGTAATTGATATTCCCGGACCTGTTGATATCTTTGCCGTAAGTGTTCATCTGCACACCAGTCCATCTTCAGACCAGGTGACAGCTTCTCTCGTGATAGTTGATGAAGTGAAATCTCATAAAGCATCCCATCCCGGAGAATACTATTATGTTGTGGGCGGAGATTTTAACGGTACGGCCTCTGTTTCAACGAACGGTTTCGGAAAGGACAATACCTTCTATGCGTCATCTCCCCATCCCGAGGACGATAACGGAAATGTAAATACCAATGCGAACAGGAACAGTCATTATGATTTCGTTCTTGCAGATCCGGCGCTTCATGCATTTCAAGTCCCTGTGGTCTTTAAATCGAATGTAAATTATTCCGCCAGGACCTATAATGACGGACTGGTCTTTGATACAAGAACATTCTCTCAATCCGTTCTGGATGAGTTCTTTCCTGACGCTCTGACATCAGATTCAGGAGCATCCAACATGCAGCATATGGCCATCGTTAAAGATTTCTATATCGAATGATCAGAACAGGAATCCGGCAGAAAACATAAAGTGATATCTCTCCATTGAATATTTTGTACCGAAAAGACCGAGTTCAACTATGCTCGGGGAGACATTCATGCCTGCTGAAGCTTCAAACCATTTTATCTTGTAGGATAGCTTGAAAAGGAAGAACTCCCTTTCAAACAGTCTGTCTCTTGTACTGTAAAGAACAACTTCGAAACCTGCCGTAAGGAACAGGTCATACGCCATAAAAAGGTCAAACAGTATAAACAGTCCGTAACCTTCCCACGGCACTTTCAGGTCATTATCGAACTCGATGTCAGCTCCTTTCTTGAAATCCAGTCCAAGTTTCAGAAAAGCAAGTCCCGCAGTGAGGTTCAATCCGCCGGCCCAGTTCTCTTCAGACGATGCGTAAAATGAAAGACCGAACCTTTTTGAAGGCTCAGCCCAAGGGAACAGCTGGATATTTTTTGCAACAGTTATTCCTCCGCGAATGAAATCCTTCGGTTCAGGTTTCTTTTTTTCCGGCTCAAAATCGCGGACTTTTGAAAGTTCAGCCCTGGTGTCCTTTTCGGAAGGTTTGTCCTTTTTTGAAACTACCGGTGTATCGACCATGTCATACATTACATTGAAGATATCGGCGGCCGTGACCTGATCTATAGGAAGTTCTTTTACAAAACCGTTCTCAAAAACTATTATAAGAACTTTTTCTGACTGCATTTCTATCAGGAAATTGTTCTTCAGACCTGATTCTTCGTAAAGTCTTGATATTTCATTTCTGATATCTGCAGGGACAAGGTCATCAAAAAGGAGCTTGGCATCGAGGCCTGAACTGAAAAAAATAATTATTATCGCGATCAGTTCAGCCAGACTTCTTTTCATATCAGACTTCCGTATCAAAGCCCATCAATGACGCCGAATTCCTGACATCGGGATTTCCCCTGTCTATTGAAAGCATCTTGCGGAAAACATTCCCCGCTTCATCTACTTTTTTCTCTTCTATGAACTTGCGGACAAGGATGAAACCTGTATGAGGAAAGACTATTTTTCCGTTCTCGACCCTGACATTTTCAACATTCTGATTGATGTAATATGTGTAAAGTTCACCGGTAGCCTTGTTGAACTTCTTGTCATAATAACTGTAATTCACTCCGAAATACCCGTCCTTTTCAATTGCCGTTCCGTACTCTATGACTCTGAAAACAAAGCAATAGTTTTCAAACTGTTCTTTTGAAAATGCATTTTTGCTGTTTTCTGAAAGCATTTCATAGGCGCTTGCGAAATCACCTGACTTCCTTGCTTCGAAAAAACCCTTCACAACAGAACCCGGCTCAGGTCCCGCACAGCCCGGCAGATCAATCAGGGTCAGAACAAAGATAGCTGTCAAGCTCCATTTTTTCAATAAGTTTACCGTCATCAAGCGAAAACACCTCAAATTTTATAAGACCTGTCATATATCCGTAATATGACATTGTATAGAACTTCTTGTCAGGATATGTTTCTTTAACTGCAAAAGCTTTATAACTACCTGATTTAAGAACTATTTTATCCTTAAGCTCAATATATTCTGCCTTCCCTTTAACAACATCCCATTTCTGCACACCGTTCTTTATTGTGTAATAATTCTCTGTGGAATTGTATACCCCGTCATCTTTGTGCACATAGGCAAATGTTTTATTCCCCCAGACTATCATTCCGCTGTCTTTATCCGCGGCAAGGACCCTGACCTGATATTGAACTTTATTATCTCCGACAAGATATACCCAGCCGCACCCGTTTTTAAGCGGAAAGAAATCTCTTGAATTCTTATTTACCGCGGCGCTCTGTGTCTTTTTCGGACCCGCACATGAAACAGCGATCATAAACGCCGTCAGGAAACAAATTAAAATACGCATCACCATTTTTCCGCAATATTTACTGAACTGCTGCATCCGATCCTGTCAGCTCCTGCATTGATCATGTCTATCAGTGCTGACTTGTCCCTTATGCCCCCTGCGGCTTTCACACCGAGACGGTTTCCGGCAATCGTCCTTAGAAGTTTTACATCTTCCAAAGCCGCTTTTCCGCTGAATCCTGTGGAAGTTTTAAGCATGTTAGCTCCGGCAAGGACCGATATCAAAGCACCGTCTATCTTCTCCTCGACCGTAAGTTCCGATGTCTCAAGTATCACCTTGAGATAACCTCCGCATGAGGCTACAGCTTTAATATTTTCATATACTTCCTTCAACTTTCCGCTTTTAAGCAGTCCTATTCCCATTACAAGATCTATTTCATCAGCACCGTCGGTCAGAGCCTGTTTAGTTTCTGCTACAGAAGCCTGCACAGTTGACGCCCCGAGCGGAAAATTTACAACGGTTGCAATGAGGTATGAACCTTTATTGATTTTTCTGTGTTCAAAAGCGGTTCTTACCCAGACTGGATTGATGCATATCGCCTTGAACCCGTATTTTAAAGCTTCATCACATATCCTCAGAACATCATTCTCAGTTGCATTGAATGAAAGCACTGTGTGATCAACAGCATTTTTCATTGCGGCAAGTGTTACCTGCGGAGGTGTGTACTCAGCTTCTGTATTTTCAATTATATCTGACAGTCTGCAACCGCAGATGCCGAGCTGTTTCACGATCGAATCCGCTCTTTTTCTAATAAGTTCTTTCATATTGACCTCAAAAAATTCAAAATTACGAGCGATTATATCAGAAGAAATATATTTTCAAAGATTTGGGGATTTATAGATGTTCAGAACCTATTTGCAGGCACCTTCGTAGGCTATTTCAACATTTGCCGCGTAAGCGCCGCATTTATTCTTATATGTAACTCCGTCAGAACCGCAGACAGGAGGATAATCATCTCCGCATCCGTCACCGTCGGCATCACAGTTAGGATCGGTCGTTCCGTCAGGGTTTGTATTATCCGAACATTCCCAGCTTATTACACAACCGTTGTAATCATATACCGGATACACCTTCTGGCCTTCTTTGCAGTAGCCGTCACCGGGAGCTCCTATTTCCTTGCATTCAACCGGGTAGTTCTCACATGTGAAACCGATTATACAGCCTGTAGCTTCGTCATATATCGCTGTCGCTATTGACCCGTCCTCGCAGACTTTATCTTCCGGATAGATATCCTTGCATCCGTTCTCGTATTTACATTCACCTTCATAGGCGATTTCAACATTATAAAGAGCTGCAAAACACTTGTTCTCGTATGTCACGCCATCAACTCCGCATACAGGAGCCCATTCCATCGGGCATTCTGTTTCAGGACCTGTATAATCGCATTTCATTCCGAGCACACAGCTTCTTCCGAAATCTATTATGAAAACAGGACGGCCTTTTTCAGGCGGACATGTGGAAAAATCAAGTCCAATTATTTCAGGGCACAGGGGCATAGCACCGTAAGAGTCTGTTCCGCCGCCGGTATCAGGATCAGATCCGGGCTCCACACAGTTGCCGGCAGCATCTTCTTTGCAGTCATCAGCAGTAGTAGGATCCGAGTTAGAACCGGGGTCCTTGTAATTCTTGAAAACATCAAAAATAAGCTGACCTTTGGATTTGGTATCAGATCCCGATACGACCGTTTCTTCACCGCATGAGATGATGAAAGCAGTAAAAATAAGAACAGCAATAAATCTTTTCATAAACGCCTCCTCTATTCTGTGTAATTAAAACAACTACGGGATTTTACTTCGGATATTATTTTAAGTCAACTAGTTATTTTCAGAAAGATCTTCACTATTCAAGGTGTTATCGCTGGTGAATATCTTTATTTTCTCAAGAGCTCTCGATTCGATCTGACGCACCCTTTCCTTTGAAATATCGTATTTCTCACCTATTTCTTCAAGGGTCATAGTATCTTCAGCAAGGTATCTGTTCCAGATTATGAACTTTTCCCTTTCGTTGAGAGTTGTCAGAGCGTTCTGGAGTTTACGGTTCATGGTATCTTCATCGATCGATCTGTCAAAATCAGTTCTGTCCTTGAGCTCTATAAGTTTCATGTCACCGTCTTCGTAGGTCTGGTCTATCGAAACATCATTATAGGATGAAACCACCTGCAGAGCCTCAATTACCTTGTCAGGCGTCACATCAAGTCTTCTTGCAACCTCCTGGACAAGCTCCTCTCTCGTTATTTCACCGTCGTTGTCATAGCTCTGGATATCCTTGATCGTGGCCATCATGTTAAAGAAAAGTTTCCTCTCATCGCGGCTTTTTCCGAACCTGACAATGCTCATCTGGCTGATTATGAACTCCTGTATCTTGGCTTTCACCCACCATGTGGCATATGTTGCGAACCTTACGCCTTTATCCATATCGAATTTCTGCAGGGCGGTCAGCAGTCCGAGATTTCCTTCCTGTATAAGGTCGGTGACATCACGGAACCGCCTGAACTTGTATGCAAGATTGACTACCAGCTTAAGATTGCTCAGAACAAGTCTCTGAGCGGCCTCTTTATCGCCGTCCTCCCTGAATTTCTTAAAAAGTTCGAGTTCCTCCTCTTTGGAGATGTCCGGAACCGACAGCACACTGTGAATATAATTTGATATCGTATGCGTTGAAAGGGTCGGAATGTTGCTGTTCAATGCTCACTCCCGATTTTTTTTAATTTTTATCATTCTGTCGCGCAGTTCATCATTTGCGCAGTTGTTGTTAAGCCATATGCCGAATAAAGCCCTTTTGAAATCGTGTCCCTCTATCGTCCCGAGAAATGTATCGTTGAAACCTATGTGGGTCCCTTCTCCCGGAACATAAAGAAAAGTTATCCTGCTGTATTTTTTCGGCTGCTGCCCTGAGTTCTCAAGCAGTCCGACGAACCTGTCTATCCTTGCCTGAATGGTCTTTATGAACTCCTTATCATGGTTCATTCCGTACCTGAAACCTCTTCTGAGCTCATCCATCAGTGTTTTCATCTTCAGCTTTCTGTAAAGGGAAACAAGCTGGATCGCCATCGGGCGGTCGGCATCTTTAAGTTTCATATTGTCAGTTTCAGTTCCCTGCACGAAAAGACCCACTGCATATAATGAAAAAGATACCGGAGCAAAAACGGCATAATTTCTGAAAGGCACTTTTGAACCGTTATTGAGAACGAGCTCGCTTGCGAAATCGACCTTTTCAGCAGACAGGACTGGAAAAGATACAAACAAAAACATCAGTATTATCAGCGACCTGCGAATCATCTATCAGCCTCTGTTGAGTTCTTTTTCCTTAAAGTTTCTCACGAAATTAACAACTTCTTCCAATTTAATCTCAGCTTTCTCCCCGGTCTTACGGATCTTTACTTCAGCGACACCGTTGTCGAGCGATTTCTGCCCGAAAGCTATTTGCACCGGATAACCTATGAGATCGGCATCATTGAACTTGAACCCTGCCCTTTCGTCCCTGTCATCGATAACAGCTTCTATCCCGGCCTCAAGAAGTGATCCGTACATATCGAACGAAGCTTTGACAACCGTATCTTTATTCATCTGAAGCGGAAGAACAACAGCTTCATAAGGAGCAAGCGCCATAGGCCATATGATTCCCTGCTCATCATGGTTCTGCTCGATCGCGGCCTGAACTGTCCTGCCGACGCCTATCCCGTAACAGCCCATGACAGCAACGGTTGACTTTCCGGCTTCATCTACAAACGAACAGTTCATCTTCTGGCTGTATTTTGTTCCGAGATAAAATACCTGACCCACTTCAATACCGCGGCATTCTTCAAGAGTTCCGTCACAGTCAGGACACCTTTCGCCTGCTTTCACTATTACAAAATCGCCTTTGACATCAGCAGTAAAGTCACGATTTTCATTAATATTTTCAAGATGATGGTCTGTTCTATTAGCTCCTGCCACGAGATTGATCCTGCCCGTCAGATTGTTGTCAAGCGCCGTTTTTATCTTTTTCTTCAATCCGACAGGACCTGCAAAACCGGTTGCGGCTCCGGTGACCTCTTCTATCACCGCGTCGGATGCCAGAGCAACGCTGTCAGCTTTGAAATAAGCCTGTATTTTTGCTTCGTTGACCTCTCTGTCACCGGGAACCATCACAAGCACAGGCTCGTTATCAACAAGGAATATCATTGATTTTATGAAATCGGTGACCGGCCTGTTCATGAACTTTGCGACATCTTCGACCGCTTTCATCGAAGGCGTATGAACTTCATTAAGGCTCTTCATTTCCTGACCGTCAATGCCGGAAATAACTTTCGTTCTCGCTTTTTCGAGATTCGCCGCATATCCGCATTTATTACAGGAAAGAATAAGATCTTCACCGGCATCGGCAAGTACCTGAAACTCATGGCTCATATCTCCGCCAATGGCTCCTGTCGCCGCATCGACAGGCTTGAACTTGAGTCCGCACCTGCTGAATATCGCATTATACGCTTCATACATCTTCCAGTATGATTCTTTTGCTTTTTCCTCATTAATATCAAATGAATAGCCGTCTTTCATTATGAACTCACGGCCTCTCATGAGTCCGAATCTCGGTCTGATCTCGTCTCTGAACTTGCCCTGAAACTGATACAGATTATACGGTAACTGCTTATAACTTCTAAGGTTTTTACGAACCATATCCGTAATAACTTCTTCATGCGTGGGCCCGAGACAGAAATCACCCCCTTTTCTATCTTTTATACGGAGAAGTTCAGGTCCGTAATAATTCCATCTGCCGCTTTCCATCCACAGTTCGGAAGGCTGAACTGTCGGCATCAGCACTTCCTGACAGCCTCTTTTGTTGAGCTCCTCCCTGATTATATTTTCAAGCTTTCTGATACTTCTCAAAGCCAGAGGCAGATAGTTGTATATTCCGCTTGCAAGTTTCTGGATCATTCCGGCCCTGTAAAGAAGCCTATGGCTTTCGATTACAGCTTCCTTGGGCACTTCCTTCAGTGTCTGAAAGAATATCTGGCTCACTTTCATCTGGATACTCCGTTAATTACAACATTTATAGAACAAAAAATGCAAAATTAGAATACTTGTAAGATGATAAAACTCAAATTTATTGTATTTTATCTGATTGAATGTTTCTTAGAAAAACTACATAAAGTATCCGACAGTTGCAGTATTTTCACCACATTCACATGGATTATGTGCGGCTTTTCTTGCACCGAACTGGCATGTATTGCAATTCCAACTGTCATATGCATCAGCATAACAGAACTGTTCCCAGTGATCAATATATGCAGGGCTTCCGCCAGTGCAGTTTGCGCCCATACTAGTTGTACTGTCCCATCCTATGTAAGCTGCACCTGAGTCCCAGCAATTAGCTCCGAATTTTGCTTGACATGTAGCCAGAGCAAGTGCTTTGGGATTGAACTTAGACTCAACACCTATAACCTTGGTAATTATTTCACATCCATCTGTAATTATCACTGAATAATAAAGAATGGCCTCTTCTTTCGGTGTAATTACAAATGTTCCATCGTTGCTGTTGAGAATGTCTGCATATCCGCCACTTATTGAATAATTTAATTCATCAGAATCAGCGTCCGTAACAGAAACAACAACATTATCTGTAAGGTCTTTGTTAATAACTACAGGTGTGCCAGTGTAAATTGTTCCGTTGATCGTAATTGGCGCTATCACCGGTGCATTATTTCCTCCACAAACTTCTTCTGCTC
>JAKLDO010000064.1:14317-18368 GCA_022703485.1 bacterium | reverse complement strand
GTATCTGCAATTCTAAACTTGTTTTGTGAATCTTTACCAAGCAAAACATTAAGGGCGGTTGTGTACGCATCTTCTGCTATTTTTGACACAGGTGCGTTCAGTCCCTGTTCTTTGTAATAAGAATCATATCCTGAATTTCTTTGAAATCCCACAAGCTTTCCGCCACTTTTTCCACCTGGAACTGATGTGGCAGAATGGGTAACCGCAATTAAATCTTTCACTCCAGTAATCAAGCAAATACCGTATTGATCACCAGAAACGCCCTCCTCAGAATTGTCGGTGTTTTCGACAAATGCATATTCTTGCAAATCTTTATGTTCGGCAACAATGTTCTTTTCTCCTGCAATACGAAAAGACAAGTTACAACCAGCTATTTTCGAACAGTCAACCCAGCTCGGATTAGAAAAAACCCTATCCATCTCGTTTTTTTCTGAGAGAAATTTTTCTACAGCTTTAAATTGTTTGTTTTCAGGATATTTATGAGCAATCTCATTAACTAATTCTTTAAAAACTCCATGTTGATTTTGTGCATCTTTTACAGCTTTTTCCGTTTCTTCTTTAGGATAAGAAAGAACATATCCATAATGATCCCATAAAATATTTGTAACCTGCCATCCTTTAGAACCCGGCCGTCCTTTTGACTTAATTACAAGGAATCTTTTCGCTCTTTTGTTTTTTCCTTCACCGATTCTAGTGTCTTCCAAATTTATGAAACATCCATTTTGATCAATTACTATCAGAAATGGGATCTCCTTCCATTCATAACCACGAGGAGCGATATTACTTTCAGGGTCAGCAGCTTTTCTCTGATAATATTCATACAGTGCCTGTAATATCATCTTTTCACCTCCTCTGAATTCCATTCCGGAATTTCGATAACACCGTTTTTCATTACAGCTTTGAAAAACGCAGGAGTGATGTTTTTTTCATCAGAAAAGTCCAGATCATAAAGCATAAAACCGAGTTCTTTGCTTTCATTCAATGGTTTGAGTTCTTCATGTTCTGGATTTTCGATAAGTTTAAAAGCACACGAAAATTCACGGCAGCCAAGATAAGGCTGATTAAAACACTGTCCTTTTTTTGCACGGCGTTCAAACATAGCATAGTATTTGCCGGGATTTTCATCTTTTCTAAGAATTTCTTTTTCTTCAGGTTCTTCCAGCATTTCAGGCAATGGTTTTGATCCCGACTTTCTTTTGCTCAATGGAATAAATTCCATTTCCGCATAAATCCTGTATTTAACATTTTTAAGAAAAAGTCCTGCCCTTTGCTGTCTTACATCTTCAATAAAAATTCCATCAGAACGGGGACTCATTACAGAACCTACTTCATTCCGCCTTACAGATGTCCACTGAATCGGATTTATCACTTCAATTTTGCGAACCATCCAACGAATTGCAGGTTTCCAGAAAATTGCTTCGAGTATCGCCCTTGCAGCCGACGGAGTCATTACATCATAGCTGACCCGCTCAACTTTCATTTCCGGTCGTGTGAAGCAGGCATAATCTCCCCAGACTTCAAGGCAAAACTGTTTGTTGAAAAACTCCTTTTCCATTAATCCTCCATTATTTCAAACTACAAATTCATTACTCCATCCTACTTCTTCGGTAAGAAGTCCGATCCCTTCTTTATATAAACCAGCGGTATTTTGAGCCCATATTCCATGAATCTCTTCGATATAATTTTTGCTCTGATAAAATTTGAATAGATTCTGTGAAATAGAAACACTGTATCTTTGAAGTTTACGCATAAGCCAGCGCTCAACACCTTTATTTTTGAGTAATTCAATCAGTTCCGGACTTTTATCATACCATACAATTATGCTCTTTTGAGCTTTATCATCAATCAGATTGAATTCACTAGCGACTGTTCTAAATTGAAATTCAAAGTGCCGTGCATTAGCAACAAGCCGGTTGTTGAATTGAATTTTATCAAAAGAGTTGGTCTTGCTATAGAAAATCTCAAAATATGTTTTGATAGAATCAGGTGAAAAATCCATTCTGTTCATTGCAATCAATTCTTTTGATGCATCTTCTCCTTTTCTCATCATACCAACTGGAGCTTGCTTAGGCGGGATGAATACATTAACATTTCCAAATTTTCCAAGCTTCCCTTCCCTGTTACATCTTCCTGCCGCTTGCGTAATAGAATCGAATCCGGCAAGAGCTCTGTAAACGACTGGAAAATCAATATCAACACCAGCCTCAATAAGCTGTGTGCTTATTACCTTTACATTCTCTTTATTTTTCAGCTTGGTTTTAACTTCAGATATTATTCTGCTTCTTTCCTGCGGACACATAAAAGCAGAAAGATGAATAGTACCCTGTGGCATCAATGCGTGAATTTCACGGCAATCTTTTCTTGTGTTCACGATACAAAGAACCTGTTCATGAGCTTGAAGACTTTCTGCCAGCTCGTTATAATTATTCAACTTTTCAGTTAAAACATTGAGTTCGGTGCGTTTTAAGTTCTCCTCAAGCAGTTTCGGTGAACTAATTATTTCTGTTGCATTTTCAATTCCTTTAAATTTTGCAATTCCGCTTCCAATTTCTCCGCAAAGAGCGGGCTGTGTTGCACTGCAAAGCACGACTGTTACACCGAACATTTCAACCAGCCCTTTAATCGTTGACAAAATCGGGTTTAAATATTCGGTTGGCAGCATCTGCGCTTCATCAAGAATTATCACGCTGTTTGTTAGATTATGAAGTTTTCTGCAAGATGATGTTTTTGCAGCAAACAGTGATTCAAAAAGCTGAACATTTGTTGTAACAATTATAGGAGCATCCCAATTTTCTGCAGCCAGCTTAGATTGTTGCGTTTCTTTATCAGGGTCGAGATTACTGTGATGTTCAAGCACTGAATTTTCGCCAAACACATTACGATATGTCTCTGCTGTCTGTTCAATAATTGAAGTATAAGGAATTGCCATTATAACTCGTTTTTTATTGTTCTGAATTGCGTGTTTTAAAGCAAAAGCCATTGAAGATAAGGTTTTGCCTCCACCTGTCGGAACTGTTAAAGTAAAAAATCCTGACGGCAGTGCTGCTTTTTGCTGACATTCATCTAAAATCTGTTTTCTGATCTCATTTACTTTTGAATCAGGTTTGAACTTTGAAAGATGTGTGTCCAATTTTTCTTTAAGCTCAGAAATTGGCGGATAAGCTCCTCTTTCTTTTCCTTTTTCAGGACTCATGAAATTCTCGGTATCAAGAAAATCTGCATCAACAAGTGATGAAAACAGCATTCTAATCCAGAGATGGATCTGCTCTTCTTTAATTTTTCCTCCTGCTGGCAGAGTTGTCGGCTGATTAAGGTTCTTTATAAAATCTGGAATACTTTTTTCAATAAGTTGCAGAAGTTCTTCTTTTTGCAACCGTGAGGATAAATCTCCGCCAACTTTTAATTCATGATTCCAATCAGGTAGCCCACTGTGATGCCCAGCAATGCAATATGCAAGTATTCTTCCAAAAACACCAAATTTCTTTGTTGATAAAATACCGCCTGAAGTTGAATGATCTACCTTCTTTGAGCTCGTCGAATCTTCCTCATCCCAATCATTGCACGCTTTAATATAACTTTGAAAAGCAGTATTGTATTTTCCTATATCATGAATTAGTGCAACAACTCGCCCCCAATCTTCATTTCCGAATTCCTTCGCAAACTTCCCCGCAAGTTCTGCTGTCCCCTTTAAATGTTCCTCAACACTCTGAATCTTCCCGTCTTCTCTGATATGTGCAATATATTCCATGAGATCTCCCCGAAAATTCCTTTCACATTCTATTCATTCCCTACGACGCAGGCTGTCGTATCAAAATTTTCTGGTCTTGAAAATCTACTACTTTATCGGGGCTGACTCAAATTAATTTTTTGTTCTATTAGAAAATCAGAACTTAGCCCCTTTTTCAAGACCTTCGAATGTTTTACAGGAAACGGTTTGAGGGAAATCTGACGGGAGGGAGTCTGTTCTTTATTCATCCAGCATTAATTTTTTTGGCGGTTTTTTGAGTTTTTTGAGCTGTTCTTTTTCAACTTCGCTTATGCTTTTTTCCGG
>JAKLDO010000064.1:5050-14308 GCA_022703485.1 bacterium | reverse complement strand
TATATCTTCCGGCATTGTACCGCCAACTCTTTCGATTGTTCCACGAACTTCTTTACCAACCAGAAAATGGATTTCATTTGCTTCATCTGCTGTTGCTGTTTTATCTTTCTTCAACTTTTCTTCTGTTTGAGAGATTCTGAACAAATTTGCGATCAACTCTGTGCTACTCATAAAGTCGAGTATCTTTTCACCTTTTTTCAATCTTTTCTTTTTATGAATGTCTTCAACCTTCAATCCACCGTAAAGTCCCATGTATCCTGCATTCTGGAAAGCGGCATATTCTTCATCTGTAATAACACCGGCGTTATGGGCTGCTTCTGCAAGCATCTGATTCCACTGTTTAATGTCGCCACGGATCACCAGTCTTTTATTATCTTCATCAAGCTGATTAAAGTAATCGGCAACTTCCTGTCGTCTTGTCTGGATAGCGAAATATGTCTGACCTAAAGCAATTATCTCTTTCCTTGGATCACCATTTTGAACTATCAGATAGCATGCATAACGACTGAGTTTGTAGTCAATTACGGGTTTTGAAGCAGCTCCGGCTTCCACGATTTTGCTGACCTCAGCAAAATGGTCATCTTTATCAGATTTGACTCAAATTAATTTTTTTAAGTTTTCTATAGCAAAATTATATTCTTGGCCCCTTTTTCAAGACCTTCGAATATTTTATCAGAGACGATTTTAGGAAAATCTGACGGGAGGATATTTGAAAAATCCCTTACAAGGTATAAATTGTCAATATCCCTTACAGGGTATTTTTTGTGAATTATTCAGTTGTGCATTCGGCACTGTCATCGAAGTGGTCGGCGGGATAGAAATCGGCGCAGAAGACATCGCAGTTGCCGTCGCCAACCCAGCCGCAGGGATCACTTGCCGCACAGGTGCAGTTTGACGGATATCCGTTCGAGCAGACTTCCGCGACCTTTGCAGTATCGGTGCAGTTGTAGTCGCAGACACATCCATTGCCTTTGTCGTTGCTCTTGCAGGTGCCTGTTAGAGCTTCATTTTCTGTCACGCAGAAAGCATTGCAGTCTGTCGGTTTGAGAAGCCCCGTCGCTGTATCGCACATGCAGAGGTTGGTTTCATCACTGCAAGCCCTGTGCTCAGCAGTATCGCAAATGCCTTCACATGGACCTGTCGTTCCGGTTTTGTACTTTATCGAGAACATGCCGTAAGCGTTCGGAGCTGTACTGTCAATGATCAGATACAGCAGAACATCTGTTTCAGTGCTGTAATTGAATATTCCGCCGCCGGTAATGCAGTTATTGAGATCTGTCGAAGCAACAAGATATATCGCCGCGGCAAAAGTACTGTCAACCTCGATATGCATGTATTCACCGGCCTTGAGATCTATCGAATAGACCACATCCAGACCGTCAAGATCGGCCTTGTCGCAGATCCCGAGAGCAGGCGCATAGTCATTTTCAGCCGCAATTGTGGTACCGCTCTCAGTTCCCTCGCCTTTTATGGCAATCGCACCGGCTATTTTGTCATTTGCCGGAGGCGTTGCAGGAGAAATGTCTATCTGAATGTTGAAATCATAATCGAAAGGAAGCATCGGTGTATCAAGTACAACAATATAATCCTGAGCCGTTTCACCGCTGTTGAGATAGATCAGCTCTTCAGGCTCACCCCAGCCTCCGAAACTGTTACCTGCAAGACAGACGGTCGCAATGTCACCGCAACCCGAAAGTATCGAAAGTTCAGGATCGAACTCCTGTGATTCCGGTGTCACCCTGAATGTAAGAGCGTTCCCTGCCGGCACATTCACTTTGTAATAAAGTTCCGGGCCGTAGCCGTAGCCGCCGGAACATGATGCCGTGGCGGCAGTGTTCACAGCTTTCTTTATGGACTTGTCGTAACTTCCTTCAGTCAGCGTTTCGGCATTTTCGCATGAATTGTTCGCAACAGGAGTGAACATCTGGACTTCAAGAAGATACGGAACATTCTGCGGCCACGAGGTAAGCTGTGACTGCGTTATTTCGATATAAATGTCGGTATCGGACTCAGCTTTGTATTCAAGAAGCTCGGAGAAATAATATCCTCCGCCGTCAATATCGTCATTTTCCCACTCTCCGATAAGGTTTCCTGAACTGTCAAGGAATCTCATGTATGTGTCTGCACCGATCTCACAGAAAGGATGCGTCCTGACATTGAGATACTGCCCCTTCTTGACAGCCACTTTGAAAATGTCGGTCTCTCTGTCGTTCCCGCTGTGATTGAAATAGGCCGCAATGTAACCTGACGCAGTTATGACGGTTGCATCGGCGATAACATCATTAGGTTCGACCTCTTTCTTATATCCGTCAAGGTTCATCACGCAATTTCCGCCTGTGCATTCGAGGCTGTTACATCCGCAGTCGCTGTCTTCCGAGCATGTTCCTTCCTGACACATACCCTCTTCACAGATACCGCTCTTGCATTCGGCATCTTCTCTGCATGCCCAGCCGTTCTCGAGTATCCCTTTTATACAGATATCATTGATACTGCAGGCCGTTCCACCGCTTGAGCATGTCCCTGAAACTGGTGAACACACCTTAAAAGTATCATTGACATAATAACATTCAGTTCCTTCAGGACATATTGTCGGATCATCTGTGCAATCCTCGACACAATACTTATTTCCGTCATAATCTGTCACACACTGTCCCATGTCATAGAAAACATTCTGGCATTCCTGGTTCGTGGTGCAGGGTTTGCATGTCTTCTGCGTTCCAGTCGGAACTACAGCCCCGTATCCGGCACATTCAGAGGATGTCGAACATTCCGAAGTACAGAATCCCTCTTTGCATATTGTGTTCTTCTCGCAGTCATCATCAAAACGGCACAGTCCGTAAGTGAACGACCTGCCGGGATATGCGTGTCTGCAGTACCCTTCGGCACATCCGCCGATATCAAAACAGCCTGCATCGGCGGAACATTCCGAACTGCAGTAATACATCTGGAAAAGATAATCAGGATAGCATTCGTTTTTGCATTCATAGCAGAAAGTCGGAATATAGCCGTCAGGTTTCACCCCGACCTGATAGTCATAGACGCACAGGCTTGTCTCTTCATCAAATTCATAGCATTTGCCGGCCGTACAGTCCTCATCTTTTTCACAGGCCTTGGTACAGGATTTTATATTTCCGCCGAAATCAAAACATTCAAGACCTGTTGTGCATTCCCAGTCAAACGAACAGGATTCGCCGCTTTCAGAGTGTCCCGGCATGAAAAGAGGCGCGCAGACCATTTCAGGGGTTTCTGCGTTCGGATCTCCGATCTGGACACAATCTCCGGCAGCGCAGGCTTCGGTCTCACAGTGTTTCGAACAGTATTTACCCATCGGGAACTCTATGCAGGATCCGCTTGTACACTGGTAATCGAAAGAGCATGCAAATCCGTCAGCGATGTTGAGCCTTGCAGAATCGACACAGGTCTCCACACCTTCCTGATAGACATCCGCCATGCATTCATATCCTCCCGGACACGGTGAAAGGATGGAACCGCATGCCGCAGTACAGTAATTTTCATAACATGCACCGCTTGAACAGTCCATTCCGGACTGGCAGTTACCGCCCGTTTTCCCTGAACCGTCAGGAACGCAGTAATATTTGTATTTGAATTCGAGCTCGTCACCGTTATCGTTGCATTCTCCGCAGCTGCCGCATGCAAGGAGGTCCTTTCCGCCGCCGCTATTTCTTTCACAGTCCTTTGAACAGAACTTCGTCTCTCCGTATGCAAGACACATGCCCCCTTCACAGTCAGCATCTTTATTGCATGGCTTGTAAAGCGGCATGAGCGGATCGGGTCTGATTACAGTTGAGGTATACTGCGGCATGCACTCATATCCGTACTGATTTGAATAGTTGCACAGCATATCGCCGGGACAGTCCTCATCTTCAGTACATGGAGAAGTACATACCGAAGCGGCGGCAAAACCGGCCTCTCCGGCGTAATCGTAGAATGTATAGCATCTTCCGGCACATTCGCTGTCATAGTTACATGGATATCCGGCAGTCTGTTTATATGCCCTTGCATCGCATGTTCCGAAACCTCCGCACAGACCTTTGCGGCATATTCCGCTTCCCGGAGTACCCATTACAGCCTCACATTCGCTTCCATCCGGCCTTACCGACCATCCTGTCAGCGAAAAATCCCTGTTACAAGCCGTACATGTGTCGACAGGATTAACATCTCCGTCCTTATAACAGGCGCCGTCTATCTCGCATGTCAGCACATCACAGGAACATGTAAATCCGCCAAGCCCGTCATCAGTACAGACGCTTCTGTTAGGTTCCTTACATGGATTTGGAAGGCACGGATCTTTAGGAGCATCATCCACATCAGGAGTTCCGTCATCCGGCTCAATATCAGAAACATCGGTGTCACCATTTTCATCAGTTGACTCATCCGCAGTCTCATCAATATCTGCAACCGTATCAAGATCCGCCGAATCTTCATCGGACTGACTTTTTTTCTTTCCGTTATCACATGAGATAACAAAAAATAAAAGCCCTGCAACTGTTAGAAGCGTAATAATCTTTTTCATATTTCCCCGCTTAAAAATAGAAAGTTCACACACGCAGGGATTTTATCACAAAGAATGTCTGATTACAAATCTATTTGACCATTGTGTTGAAGATAACTGTGAAAAAATTGTGTCTACTTTTTATGGAGAGCTATAGTTCTAATTTTACTGATATTTCAATAGATATAAAACGGAACATCACTATCCGGGATTGAATCATCGTCGCCTGTTTCATCAGGCAGATACTCATCATAAAGGCACTGTTCGGGATATTCCTTGCAATAGCATTCCATATCTTTGAGTATTACCGCTCCTGTCGGCTGATAAGTGATGTACTTCCCTTCCACTCCGGCATAGATATATCCCATTCTGCCACCTTTGGAGTTTGGGAAGCACACTTTCTTATTTTTGCTGAGCGAGTAATAACAGGTTCGATAATCAACATCCACTTCGGAATACTGATAAAGTTCATCAAGAGCCAGAATGTCTCCATCCCATTGTCCCGGAATAAACGAGATCAGATCAGAAGATTTTTCAAGATTCAGCTTTGTATAAACTGTTTCTTTATTTGACAAATCAGCCATGTAAAGCTGATAAAAGCCATCTTCTGCTGTATATATGACAAGATTCTTGTTCCCCTTCTTTACTGCCGGAGAAGTCGCTTTTTCTCCTTCCCTGTTCACTTTCCTGCATCCGGTTTCAATATCTGATGGTGATTTTGTTAAATCACATGCCCAAACATTACCGTTATATGCAAAAAAAGCTGTATCATCAACTACTTTAGGATCTATTATCAGCCCTTCACCCAGCTTTGTCCATTTCCAGTCTTTCACTGAGGCGTACAGAATTTCTCTCGGAGCACTTGTGGTGTCACTTCTTGTCACATTGATCAGGACATAATTCTTTCCCACTGCCGGAGGATAAAGAAATTCGACCCTTTTCTGTTCATTTGTGTATACTACTTCATATTTCCAGCCGTTTTCAACTTTTAATGCTGATAAAATATAACTCTGATAGTCATAAGTGTTCCCAGCGAGGAAAACGAACCTGTCATACTTGTAAGCTTGTTTTGAATCTGCCCACGCAACCATCGTATATTTCCCGGTAGCAATTTCATACAGAAGACTGCCGATAACTATGTATTTCCCGTTAATGTTCTCACCGGCACTTGCATACATACCTATCTTACCTTCCCAGATGTCTCCCTGCTTGAATATGGCGGTAGAATTGTGATATATTCTCCCCATTGAATCGACATCGCACTTTTCATCAATCCATTGCGGCGGCGGCGCAGCTTTTTCTGTCATGTCACATGGCAAAGGATAGCAGTACTTTTCAGGGTATCTTTCCGTTATCAGCCTGTTATTCATTTCCCACAGATTTCTTATACACTGGGGATCGTTCACAGGTGCAGGAAGGTCACACTTCCGGCAGAATGTGATCTTTCCTTTATCATCATAATTAGGAAAGCCTGCCATTTTCAGGTTCGGACAATCGGGATCGTTGTCATTACCTTCAGGATAATCATAATCACTTTTCAAAATGCTGTCGTGATCCGAATCCTCATCCGGCTGAATGTCTTTATCTTCAAATGAATCCTTATCTTCTGCCGAGTCTTTATCTTCATCATGTAAATCAGGCAAATCCTGCAAATCATGGTCAGAATCATTATCATTTTCCTGATCTTCTGAATTGCATGATGTGCATGACCAGAAAACCAATAAAAACAAAATCATGTAAATCGCCAACCTGCTGTTTTTATTCATTTTTCTTTCCACAAAAATTCGATTCGAGTTGTATTAAATTAACTACGGGGTGTCAAGAAAAAACAAATCTATTTGACCGCAACAATCACATCATCGACATACCAGCCGGGATACGAATAGGTTGCCGGGTCTTGAGAAGTAGTGTTTTTCTGAATACCGGAGCTGAAAACGAACCTTATCTTGAAATTTGCGGTGAGCATTTCGGCAGGAATATCTATTTCAGCTTTTGTCCAGCCGCTGTTCGTCTGTACAAAACCCGGCTTGTTGGTCGCATAGAATGTTGCTGAATCACAGCTTGGATCAAACAGACCGCCCTCTTTCTTGATCTTGACAATTCCCGGATATGTAAATCCTGATATCTGGCTCCAGTTCGTTCCGCCGTTGCCTGAGAACTCCACGAAACCGCCGTCATAATAAGATGTAGGTGATGCCCAGAAATCGTACCAGTGCATGAATTCGAGCTTCAGGCTCTGGCCGGTGTAGGCACTGAGATCTATTGCCGGACTTATCAGCTGGGCTCTCTGGCAGTTTATGTAATTTCCGTCAAGATTGAAGCCGAAACATCCCGCCCCTTCATAACATGATCCAGGGCCTGATGTTGCAGCACCCTGCTCCCACATGTCATAAGGCCATGAAGCGGTCGCACTGTCTATTTTCTGATGTGTCCACCCTTGAGCATCAGTATTAAAAGAATAGTTTACAACTGTCACCGGGCCTGTTGCATCATCATCACCTGTTATGTCATCAACCGTTTCATCCGGAATTTCACCCGTATCAGTTAGAACTTCGTCGGACAGGTCGTCAGCTGATTCATCTGATATCTCATCAGCCGTCTCATCTGGAACGGTATCGGCATCTTCATCGTTCACAGCGGTATCGGCATCTTCATCGATGACCGCTTCATCACCTGCTGTGTCGCCTGTATTTCCGCTGTTTCCCGTATTTCCTGTATCACCTGTATCAGCAGTGTCACCTGAATTTCCGGTATCGCCTGTGTCTCCAGTATCGGCAGTATTTGCGGTATCACTTGTATCACCTGTGTTTCCTGTATCTCCAGTATCACCGGTATTTGCGATATCCTCTTCACATGTTCCTGTCATCTGGTTACACACCATCCCTTCAGGACAGTCGAAATTGTTAATGCACATTTCGTCATCGACCGAACACGCCGCAAAAAAAGATAATAGCATTATCAACAGCGCCTTTTTCATCGTTTCCTCCTGCAATGGAATATTCAATATCGCTGATATGATATTTTATTATTTAAATGTTGTCCAGAATTATCAGATACTTGGATCAGTAAAGGATCGGAACATTGGGAATGTTCCTTCCGTAGAATATTTCGTTCATCTCCTTTTTGAGCCTTTTTACTATCTTTCTTTTCTTGTAGGTGTTGAGTGCCGCTTCCTCAACTCCGAAAAGGTAGTTGTTGAGGTCGAACTCGCGAAGTATCATCTTTGTGTGGAATATGTTGTCCTGATAGACATTGAGATCAACTGCATGGTATCTGGTAAGAGTTTCAAAATTTATGAAGTTCTGTATCGAATTGAGCTTGTGGTCGGTGAATATCTTGCTTCCGTCAAGCCTTCTGGTGAAACCTCTCACTCTGTAATCAAGGTTCACGATGTCGCTTTCGAACGAATCAAGCAGGAAATTCAACGCCTTGAGCGGTGATATCTTTCCGCATGTCGAGACATCGATGTCCACTCTGAAGGTGCTTATTCCGTTCTCGGGGTGGCTTTCCGGATATGTGTGGACAGTAAGATGCGATTTATCGAGGTGCATTACAACATCCCCGCCGTTCTCGTGCTCGCCGTTATCGTGCTCTGCATTTTCCTCGATAACCGGTTCGTGGCATCCCTGATCGGAAAGTTTTTCCTCGGAGATGAGGACCGTTACGCTTGCACCCTGAGGATGGTAGTCCTGTTTAGCGATGTTGAGAATGTTGGCTCCGATTATGTCAGCGACATGTTCGAGTATGCCTGTGAGCCTTTCAGAGTTGTATTCTTCATCAATGTACTCGATATAGGCCTTTCTGTCTTCGGGCGTTTCAGCATAGCACACATCGTAAATATTGAAACTGAGAGTCTTGGTAAGGTTGTTGAAACCGTAAAGTTTCAATTTGCTTTCACCATTATTTTTCTTTCTTGTTCTGACCAACACACCCTCCATAATTCAACAGACAAAAACAGCGGGTAATATAACTCTATTGAACTCATTTTCAAATAAAAAGATCAAAAAAATATCGTATCAAAAAAAATGGTTGACACAAGGCTCTTAAAAAATGTAGAATCACGGGTTTTTATTTGTGATCATTCAACATTCAGGAGACAATAAAATGATCGATCTGAAGAACATTCCGGACATTCACTTTTTCTGTGCCGGTGCGAGCGAAGGGCTTACTGAACTCACCTCTTTCGACGGTGCGCTCCTTGCCGCCGGTGTTGGCAACACGAACCTCATAAAAATGTCGAGCATTCTGCCGCCCAACTCGAAAGAAGTTGCACCTTTCTCAATAAAACCGGGCAGTTTCGTGCCGCTCGCCTATGCCGATATAACCAGTGCAGAACCGGGTGAGACCATTTCAGCGGCCGTTGCGATCGCGATCCCCGATGACAGGAATATCAACGGTGTCATCATGGAGCATCACAATCACGCTCCCCTTTCCTATGTTGAGAAAAAGGTCCGTGAAATGGCGGAAGAATCGATGAAGATGAGAGGAATAAAGAATTTCACGATAAAAAGCAAAGGTATAGAACACAAAGTTGTCAACATTGCAACAGCTTTCGCGGCTGTAGTTCTGTGGGATAGCAAACTGGTGGAGAAATAAAATGTGGTTCATTGAAAATTATGACGACAGGGCGAGTTTGGGGCTCAAAGTAAGGAAAAAACTTCACGAGGAGCAGTCACCTTTCCAGAAAGTTGAAGTGTATGAGACCGAGTTCTTCGGGAACCTTCTGACGCTTGACGGTCTTGTAA
>JAKLDO010000064.1:0-4953 GCA_022703485.1 bacterium | reverse complement strand
CCAGAAAGATGAGTTCGTCTATCACGAAATGATAACCCACATGCCGCTTTGCACTCTGAAAAACCCCGAAAGGGTTCTCGTTGTAGGCGGCGGCGACGGCGGTGCGATAAGAGAAATTCTGAAACACCCTTCGATCAAAGAAGCGGTATTATGTGAAATTGATGAAAGAGTTGTCAGGGTATGCCAGAAATATTTCCCGGAAGTTTCCTGCAAGCTCGAAGACCCGAAAGTGAAAATGCACTTTGAGGACGGTTTCAAGTTCCTGAACCAGTATGAAAATTACTTTGACCTCATAATAACCGATTCGAGCGATCCGGTCGGTCCCGGCGTGGCACTTTTCAAAGAGGATTACTACAGACTCGTGAAAAAAGCGCTTAAAAAAGACGGCATAATGGTCTCACAAAGCGAAAGCCCGTGGTACTACGAAGATACCATGAACAGCATGACCACAGCAATGTCAAGCGTTTTCAAGCATGTCGAGACATACATCGCACTCGTCACACTCTACCCAAGCGGCTTCTGGACCATCACAGCCGCAAGCGACGCGCATTCACTCCACAATTTCGACAAAGAAAGATCAGCAGAAATCTCAAAGACCTGCAAATATTACAACCCAGAA
The DNA here is from genome assembly GCA_022703485.1 of bacterium. Lineage (GTDB taxonomy): Bacteria > UBP6 > UBA1177 > UBA1177 > UBA1177 > JAKLDO01. The sequence continues at coordinate 4,334 of JAKLDO010000064.1, read as the reverse complement.
CTCCACAAAGGCGCCCTCGCCCTCCCCAATTTCGTCAAAAAGATAGTGAAGAATAAGTAAGATCCTAGAACTTCCCGTCTTTTCTAAATATTTTTGTTTATACAGAAAACTGCATAATGAGGGACAGATCTGATGTTGTTTTCAAAACCGAAATTTTTTGAAGACACTCTGATAGAAAATGACGGTCTGTATTTCTGAACAAATATACTCAAACTCTTTGATCTTGTGTTGTCATCATACTTTACTTCCACAGGGATCACACCGGTTTTACTTTGAATAACAAAATCGACTTCCGCCTGATGGTCAGACTCCCAGTAGTAAAGATCAAGACCATTTGACACAAGCGCCTGTGCAACAAAATTTTCCGTCACAGCACCTTTAAGAACATCACTTATGCTTCCTGTTATCAAGTTCCCATATGTAATCAATGCCTTAGCGCAGTAAAGTCCCGTGTCAGACATGTAAAGTTTGAAAGAAGAAACATCTTTATAAATTGAAAGCGGTAATAAACCGTGATCTATTTTACTGCATTTAAGAACTATTCCTGCCATTTCAAGCCAGTCTATAGAAGTGCCGAAGAGATTTGCTGTCGCCCCTTTTCTTATAAGTTTGTACTGAAATTTTTTATTGTTTTTGGCAAGTTGCGCCGGAATAGATTCGTATGCTCCCCTTATCTTGACGCTTTCATTGTTTGAAGCATATTTTGCCATATCTGCTATGTATGCATTTAAAATATTGTTCTGTATTTCATGAACCGTATCAGCTGAGTTATTTTCAGAAAAACTTTTTACAGCAAGAGGCATTCCGCCCACAGCCTGATACTTTTTGTAGTTATTCTGAAGTTCTGAATGAACGGCATCAGGAAGAGGCTTGAAGCTGTCGAAATGATCTTTAACCATATCAGACAGATATTCCTGTCCGGTTGCCTGAAGAAACTCTTCAAAATCAAGCGGATAAAGTGTATGAATTTCAACCTTTCCCACAGGAAATGAATATTTCTCACGATTTATTGCCACTCCGAGAAGACTTCCTGCTGCTATTATGTGATAACCGGGAGCATCTTCAGCAAAATATTTAAGCGAGGTAAGCGCTCTTTCACATAATTGAATTTCATCAAATATTATAAGTGTCTCCTCTTTCACTATCTCTGTTTTAAAATAATCTTCAAAAATCGCTATCAGCTTATCCGGAGAGATGTCTGATTCAAAAAAACCGGAAAACAGAGGTGATTTTTCAAAATTGATATAGATACTGTTTTTATAAAACTTCTCTGCAAACTCTTTTATGATGTGTGTTTTTCCGACTTGTCTGGCACCATGAATCAGAAGAGGCATTCTGTCTTTTTTCTCTTTCCATCTTATAAATGTCTCAGTTATTTTTCTTTTCATTGATACCTCCTGAACAAATCCGCAACTATTTAAATATATATTTTCCGCGAGATTAAGTCAAATAAAATCATTCGCAAGTGATTTTTATGCACCAAATAATCACTCACAAGTGATTTTTCTGGACATACGCTGTTATTAAATCGCCTGCCGAAAACCGGGTGAGTTGGATTTTGTAAATTATTTCTGCGACAATAATTATTAAAAATGTAAAGAATAAACTAATTTTTGTCATCCTTTCAAAATCTGATAGAATGCTCCGATTAAAGTTTTTTACGAGGTGATCATGAGACTTTTCATTTTTTCATTTATTTTTGTATTCACCGCTTCTGTGTTTGCGGCAGATCCTGTTGTCACAGCGACTGCAAAAGCCGACCCTGAAATTGCAAGGACCGGTGAATTCATTAAACTTTCTGTGACTGTAACTGCGCCTGAAGGCTACCACATTTATGCGATGGAGCCTGTTGCCGACGGTCCGAAACCTTTAAAGATCACACTCCCGCCTGAAGCTGATATAAATCATCCGTGGTACGGTGCAGAACCGTTGAAGGAATACGATCCCAACTTCAAGAAGGAAGTCCTTTTCTATGACGGACCGGCTGTTTTCTCAACCGCTGTAAAACTGTCAAAGACCCTTGAAAAAGCAACCATCACCGTCACTGGCCAGATATGCAACCCGAAAAGGTGCTATCCTTTTAAAATAGTGACACCGCTCAGCATTATCCTCGGAAAAGGCGGCGCCCGTGCCGGATTCAGAGAAGAACCTGAGTTTGAGGGCATCGAACTTAGCGACGGAGGGAACGCATCTTCACCTCTGGGCGGAAACATCATATCGCTTCTGATACTTGCTTTTCTTGCCGGACTCGGAGCGCTGCTCACCCCGTGTGTGTTCCCGATGATACCCATAACTGTTTCATTTTTCTCGAAATTCTCGAAAGTTTCTATCGGCAGAGCACTTCTTATGGCATCAGTCTATGCAGGCTCGATAATCGCCACTTTTACATTCATCGGCATTGCAGTATCCGCGATATTCGGAGCTGTCGGAATGCAGGCTCTGAGCGCCAGCCCGTGGTTTAACCTGTTCCTTGCGGCACTTCTCGTAGTTTTTGCGTTCAATCTTTTCGGATATTTTGAGATCTCCATACCTTCATGGCTCATAACAGGAGCTTCAAAAAAAGAGCAGAAACTGTCATCGGACGAAGGATCGCTGATGCACCAGATAATGGGCGTGTTCCTCATGGCGATAACATTCACTCTGATCAGCTTCAGCTGTACGGTCGGGTTTGTCGGAATAGTGATCGCCGAAGCTGCAAAAGGCAACTGGTTCTACCCCGCTGTCGGAATGTTCAGCTTCTCGCTCGCATTTTCGATACCGTTCTTCTTTCTTGCGCTCTTCCCGAGCTGGGCTGACAAGCTAAAAGGAAAAGGCGGCGACTGGATGATAGCAATAAAGGCAGTGCTAGGCTTCCTCGAACTTGCAGGAGCTTTCAAGTTCATATCAAATGTTGACCTTGTATGGAAATGGGAGCTTATCTCAAGACCTTTCGTTCTCACGATATGGGTCGGTATATTCATTGTGATGGCTCTTTTCCTGCTGAGACTTTTCAACCTTCCGTTCAGTGACCAGTCTAACAGGATAACAGGTCCTTTCCGCCTCACCACAGCGATACTTGCGATCAGCGCTGCAATATACCTCGGTTCGGCTGTAGGAACCTCAAAAAGCCTCGGCGGATGGATCGACGGCTGGCTTCCTCCGATAGATTATCTGCAGGAAACCACTGCTGAAAAGGCTTCGGCAGACACCTTGAACTGGATGAAAGACGACATCGAAGGAGCAATGAAAAAAGCGAAAGCCGAGAACAGACCGTTATTCATTGATTTCACAGGATACACCTGCACTAACTGCCGTTTCATGGAAAGCAGTATGTTCCCGAAACCTGCGGTAAGCGGCGAACTTTCAAAAATGGTGCTTCTCAAGGCGTACACAGACGGAGACAGCGATATCGATCAGGCACAGAGACTTTACCAGATAAGCCGTTTCCAGACTGCGGCCCTTCCTTTCTATGCGATAATCGATCCGTCAACAGACACAGTGCTTGCAGTTCATCCCGACATGACAAACGATGAAGATAAGTTCCTTGATTTCCTGAAAAATGGAATCTCCTCATACAAACCGTCAGAAAACACTGCTGAGGAAAAGAAGGAAAATAAAGGCATAGATTTCTCTTTTAAAACTATCGACGGGTCAAAAAGCGTTTCATTATCTTCATTCAGCGGAAAATGGGTGCTTCTCAACTTCTGGGCATCGTGGTGCGCTCCATGCAGGGAGGAACTTGCCAACATGTTCCCCAAAGTGCTTGAAAAATACGGACATGTACAGTTCATGACCATTGCATTTGATGGCGAACAGTCAGCTACTGAAGCCAGAAAGTTCATAGAGACCGTCAAAATACCCGGGGCCGTCAACCTTCTCGGACCCGAAGACCCGACGACAGCCGGATTTTCTGAAGAATACAAATTTGAGGGATCGCTTCCCGCGACATATCTCATCAGTCCCGAAGGAAAGATCGTCTGGATGCAGACTGACATAGTTGACGAAAAAACTCTTGGCAAAGAGCTCGATAAGACAAGATAATCTCACAACAATATCTTTTTCTGGATCCGCTTCCGGTTGATGTTTAATACGGTCCCAGAAACTTTGCTCCATTGAAATGAATAAGGTGAGTAGGATCGCTTGCACACCACACTTCTGTTTCCCATGCTACTACCGAAAGGAATTTTCTGAATGTTTCTCCGCGATCAGGAAATGCAGTCACATAGACCAGCCCTGCTGTTGATTTTCTGAATAATTTAGATAATTCGTCATGTCTTATTCCATCAACTGGTCCGCTGCTTAAAACAGCTTCAATTAAAACGAGCCAGTTCTTTTTACGGTAATAAATCACTACA
>JAKLDO010000063.1 GCA_022703485.1 bacterium | reverse complement strand
ATTTATCGACAGGCGCTCAAGAACTTATGACCAGATGGTTCAGGCGGCAAGAAGCGGAGTCCAGAACATCGCAGAGGGAAGTCTTGCTTCAGCAACAAGCAAAAAAACTGAAATAAAACTGACAGGGGTTGCCAGGGCGAGTCTGGGAGAGCTTTTGCTCGATCTTGAGGATTATTTGCGGCACAAAGGACTTCGGCAATGGGATAAAAATTCACCTGAAGCTTTGAATGTGCGGTCAGACTGGTCGGACTGGTCAGACATGTCAGACTGGTCGGACGAAAAACTAGCTAACACGCTGATCTGTCTTACGAATCAGGCAAGTTATCTTTTGTGGAAACAGATGAAGCGACTTGAAGAAGATTTTATAAGCAAAGGTGGTTTTACTGAAAAACTTTATAACACAAGGAAAAGATCAAGATTTTAAAGGAGTGATGGCTTGAACCGGTTTATTTTAATTATGCTTCTGTTTTTATCGGGGTGCAGTGAGGGCAGATTTGTTTCGGATGGTGAGCCTGAACATTCTGATGAGGATGAAATATGCAGTTCTGTTGAAATAAAACCCGGTCCGCCGGATAGGCCTGTTCTGCCTGAAATTGATGGAATCCCTGAATATTCAGGTGGATATGATAACTGCAAAGCACTGCCGGAGATCAAGAACGGTATGATAGAACTGGATAGAGGGTGTTTCAAAGGCTGCATTGTCATCCCGGGAGAACTTACGGTTACCGGAGCCGGAAGCGGTGAAACGGTGATATTCTGTGATGATCCTCAGAAAAACGGAGCGATCGAACTGATGCAGGGCTCAAAAGCTGTAATAACAGATGTGACCGTTAGCGGAGTGACAAGAGGAATGTATGTTGATCCGCAGAGTTATCTTACAGTTGAAAAAATTGCAATTTCCAATGTGGTGAAAGGGGGAATAAATGTCTGCAACGGGGAATCTTTCTGCAAAAGCAGGGTCTCGATTTCAAATTCGGAAATAAGTCATGTCACACCTGACGAAAATAGCGGAGTGAGTTACGGAATTTCAATGGGTCCGGGAGTTCTGACAGTAAAAAATTCAAAGCTTTCAGGTTTCAATTCATTTGCGGTAGCGCTTTGGGGCGATGTTTCAAACAAAGCGGAAACAGTGATAGAGAATTCAGTGATATCGGATGTATACGGCGGAAAAACGGCTTTTGAAGGAACAGCGGTCTATTCCGAAGGTTTGTCAAATGTCACGGTAAAAAGAACTGAGATCGAGAACGCGGCAGTTTCATTCATTTATATATCTTCGGAAACGGCAGGGACATCAGAAATATTCATTGAGGATGTTTCAATGAATAATATCATTGCACAGGATCAAGATAAAGAGCAGGGAGGTCTGGTCCTTGACGGAAATATTGATGCGGTGATCAAAAGAATAGAGGTTTCAGACAGCCGTGGTTACGGAATATTCTCAAAAAATGCCGTTATTGCAGGAGAGGACATTTCAATTTCGGGTGTCAGTAGCGATTCGAAAGGGGAAAACGGGTTCGGCATGGCACTTTTTGACGGAAGCTCATCTGTTTTAAGCAGGCTCAAAATAGAGAAAGGGACGGTCGCCGGACTGTTCATTGACGGACTTTGCAAAGCTGAAGTAGGTAATTTCGTTATAAATGAGACCGTATCCGATGCTTCTGGTGAATTCGGAATAGGTGCCGCCGTTCAGGAAGAAGCTGAGCTCATAATGGATACCGGCATCATTGATTCAAACAGGGAATCGGGAGTGATGGTCTATAACGCTTCCGTCACGGCGGTAAATGTGGCAGTAAAGGATACCGGGCCGAGAAAATGCCATATTGAAAAGACATGCGGTTTTGCGCCGGGAACCCCGTTCGGGCACGGAATTTCGCTTTATCACGGCTCAGCAATGTCTTTTAGCGGTATCACTATCTCCGGCAACAGTAACGGAATAAATATGGAAAGTTCGGAAATATCCCGTAAATATCATGGAAAGATAAGTTTCATCGGTAATGCAAGTGCTGTAAATGCATGGGATATCGAATGGTTGAGTGAACTTGAGAAAGCGCTTGCCGGATCGGTTTTTTGCGGTAACGGAAGCATCTTCACTACAGACACTCAGCCTGTAAGGGATGGTATATGATAATGAAATCGGACGGTTCCATGACAAAATGAAAAATTTTGACAAAAAAATGAAAAGGTATTGAATGCGCTCGTTGGTACTTGTATATTTCGACTTTTTCTGTTTTATGACAGAGGAGTTCGTCCATGCACGGGGTTTCGATATACACCATCCTCGGCGTGCCAGAACGCTATATCCCGGTAGCTGGCTCTGTCCTTGTTTTTATCCTTGCCGCGATAATCGCACTTATAATAAGAAAAACCTACAAAAGCTCTGATGCGGGAATACCTTCACCGAAACTTACTGTGACCAATATGGTTGAGGTCGTTATCGAGGCGATGCAGGACTTCCTTGAATCAATACTTGGTGCCCATACAAAGGAATTCCTTCCTTTTCTGCTATCGGTTTTTATTTATGTACTGATAGCGGACCTTAGCGGGATCATTCCCGGATTTACTCCTCCGAGTGGAAGCGCAAGCATAAATGCGGCGATGGCGTGCTTTGTTTTCTTTTATTACAACTACATCGGTCTGAAAAAGCACGGACTTCATTATTTCAAGATCTTTGCAGGACCTGTTATCTGGCTTGTGTTCCTCATGGTCCCGATAGAGATAATGACCCATCTTGCAAGACCGCTTTCCCTCACCCTCAGGCTTGCCGGCAACATGGGAGGGGAGCACCTTGTAATGACAATAATATCCGGGCTTGTACCTTACGGAGTTCCAGTAATATTCCTGTTTCTTTCACTGATAACTGATATAATTCAGGCAGTTGTGTTCACTGCTTTAACGGCGATATATATTTTATTATCAACCGAAATAGATCATTAGGGAGTGTTCCATGAAAAAATTTACAGCATTTATCGTCACTTTCCTGTCATCGGCATTGATGTTTGCTGAAGAAGCAGCTTCATCAGGCATAATTTCAGAAAAAGGTCTTATTGCTCTCGGTGCAAGTTTTTCTATTGGTATCGCAGCTCTGGGGTGCGGTATAGGAATGGGCAGAGCTATCGCTTCTGCGATAGAAGGCACTGCAAGAAATCCTGAAACGGGGAAAAGGCTTTTTGTGCTTCTGATACTCGGACTCGCCCTGATAGAATCTCTGGCTATTTACGCACTGGTGGTATCTTTCATGCTTTATTTCAAACTTTAATGCGGGGTGACCGATGACTGCCGCAGCCAACCTTTATTCCACGAAACCGACTAAGTTCATCGAGAACAATGTCGATATAATCGTGAAACGCTGGATAAACATTGTGTTGCAGGATAAGGCGACAATAAGTTTTTCAAGAGAGAATATGGCGGAGCTGGAACAGCGGGTGAGGGAGATGATCGGTCAGCTCGGAAAGTGGATAAGCTATGAGACGACTCCCGAAGAGATCGGAAGCATTTATGCTGACCGGGGACAGAAGCTGTTTAAGATGGGCATTCCCCTGTGTGAAGCTTTAAGGGCGATAGCGCTCCTCAGAGCCACTACGACCAAGTTCGTAACGGAACAGCTTGTTTTTGACACAAGTTTCGAACTGCAGATACTCTACGACCTTGTCTCGAGAATGACCATCTTCTTCGATAGAGCCCAGTATTATATCACAAGAGGTTACATGGAAGAGATGTATGCAAAGATGAAAAGCATCATCGACATATCAGATGAAGATGCAGAGAAGATATTTTTTGAAAGATCTTTCTACAAAAAGGACCAGGAACTGTAATGATATCGTTCGACCTTGAAATATTCCTTATCCAGCTTGTGATATTCATATTGTTCCTTCTTTTCACATCGAGGTTCATTGTAAGACCGGTACTAGAAATGGCTGACAGAAGACAGAAACTGCTTGCCGAGGGAAGAAATACTGCCGAAAAGGCCGAAATAAAAGCTTCTGACTACCTCGGAATGTACCAGTTCGATATAAGTTCGACCCACAAGGAAGGTTCCGCTATGCTTAAGGCGGCAAGAAAAAAAGCATCCGATGAGAGGTTCGATTTCATACAGGCGGAAAAGTTAAGGACAGCGGTTTACATTTCTGAGAACAGATCGAGGATACGGTCTGCCGGTGAAGATCTGAGAAAAGTGTTGAAGGATAGTGAAGATCAAATGGTCTCAATGGTATGTGAAAAACTCTGGGGCGGCAAATGAAGGAACTTATCATAGCTTTCATCAATTTTGCTGTATTTGCGGCCATACTGGTGTATTTCACAAGAAAGAAGGCTGTAGAGTTCTTCAGTACGCGTGAAAAGAAACTGCGCGATGAGTTCGATGGTTACAGATCGAGATATGATGAGGCTCAGGAGAAGGTGAAAGTCCTTCAGCAGAAGATCGATTTTCTTGAAGAGGAGAAGATTGCGATCCTTGCACAGTATAAGGAAAAAAGCGATAGATTGTATCAGGAGATAATTGATGCGGCCAGGAAAGAGGCAGACGAAATGCAGTGTGAATGCGGAAAGATCCTTGAGGCCGAAATAGAAGAAATGAAAAAAAGGATAGTAAGCGATTTCACAGACTCAGTTCTCAAGGCTGTTGAAAGAAGAACTGCCGGACTGCCTGAATCCAAAAGGAATGAGCTTAAAAAGGAATTCATTGAACTGCTTAACAGGGAAAAATGAGCCACAATGCCGTTGAGAGATATGCATCTGCTGTTTTCGATCAGCTGATGTCGGAAAGTGATGCAGAGGTCACAAGATTTGTTGATGATTCAGAAAGTTTCATCCAGCTTGTCGAGAAAAGTGAAGCTCTGAAAGGTTTCTTTTCATCCCCTGCATTCAGCGAACCTGAAAAGAAGGACCTTTTTGCAGTTCTTTCTGAAAGGACGGGATATTCAGCTCATTTCAGAAGTCTTTTCGGGCTTCTCATAGAACACAGAAGGACAGGACTTCTTCCTGAAATAAGGCGGAGCATCCGGAAATATCAAGATCATGCCTCAGGAACAGGCGAGGCTGTCATATTCACACCTTTCAGCTTTGATGAAAGCGAGCTTTTGGAGATATCCGTCCGTCTTGCTGAAATTACAGGCTGTAAAAAGGTGAGGCTTGTGCAGAAGATCGATCCGGCCCTTGTAGGCGGAGCGCAGATAAGAATGGGAGACAGGGTGTATGACGCTTCTCTCAAGTCCATGATGAAAGATTTAAAGAAGAATATAATGGAGATTTGCTGATGCAGAGTGCGGCACTGAAACCTGATGAAATATCAAAACTGATCAAAGAACGGATCGCCAATTTCGAAAAGAGGATGGATACAAGGGAAGTGGGCTATGTAATGACCGCAGGTGACGGAATAGCGGTCGTCCACGGTCTTGACAGAGCCATGTCAGGAGAGCTTGTTGAATTCGCTAACGGTGTGAACGGCATGGTCCTCAACCTGGAGAACGGTGCTGTCGGTATCGCCGTCATGGGAAACTATGAGAACATCCGTGAAGGTGATGAAGTTAAAAGGACAGGCCGCATCATGTCAGTTCCTGTAGGCGAGAATGTCGTGGGCCGTGTTCTCAATGCGATAGGCGACCCTGTTGACGGCATGGGGGATCTCAAGGTCGAAAAGTATGCTCCGGTCGAAGTCAAGGCTCCGGGAATCGTGAAAAGACAGCCTGTTAAGGAACCTCTTCAGACCGGCATAAAGGCGATCGATGCGATAATACCGATAGGAAGGGGACAGCGTGAGCTGATAATAGGAGACAGACAGACGGGTAAGACGGCAATAGCTGTTGATACGATAATAAACCAGAAAGGTAAGGGTGTGATCTGTGTCTATGTAGCTATCGGCCAGAAGCAGTCAACCGTTGCACAGGTCGTTGACAGACTTAAGAAGCACGGTGCTATGGAATATACTGTTGTTGTCATGGCTACAGCGGCTGATGCGGCTCCCATGCAGTTCATAGTTCCCTATTCAGGTACAGCCATCGGCGAATATTTCAGAGATTCGGGAAGACATGCTCTTCTGATATACGATGACCTTTCTAAACATGCGGTGGCATACAGACAGCTTTCTCTCCTGCTGAGAAGACCTCCGGGCCGTGAAGCATATCCGGGCGATGTTTTCTATCTTCATTCCAGACTGCTCGAGAGAGCGGCGAAAATGTCGGATAAGCTCGGCGGAGGGTCGCTGACATCACTTCCCATAATTGAAACGCAGGCCGGAGACATTTCAGCCTATATTCCGACCAATGTAATATCAATAACCGACGGGCAGATATTCCTTGAAAGCGATCTTTTCTATTCAGGTATAAGGCCTGCTGTCAATGTCGGTCTTTCAGTATCGAGAGTCGGCGGAAACGCCCAGATAAAGGCCATGAAACAGGTTGCAGGAAAACTCAAGATGACTCTTGCGCAGTACCGTGAGCTCAAGGCTTTCGCCCAGTTCGGGAGCGATCTTGACAAGCAGACAAGGGAACAGCTTGAACAGGGGGCAATGCTCACAGAAATGCTTAAACAGCCTCAGTACTCTCCACTGCCTGTGGAGAGACAGGTCGTGACAATATATGCCGCCGTGAACGGCTTTATGAAAGGTGTTCCGCTCGAACTTGTGCTCAAATTCGAGGAATCCCTCGGTGACCATGTGTCAGCAAGCAATCCTCAACTGCTTGAAAACATAAGATCAAAAGGGTCCATAACCTCGGATGTCGAGTCAGAGATCAAAAAGATGCTTAAAAATTTCAGGGAATTCTTCAATAAGGAGAACGGATTGGAACAGGCTGAAGAATAGGAAAGGTGAAGGATGGCCGGTCTCAAGGACATAAGAAAACGCATTTACAGCGTAAAGAACACTCAGAAGATAACAAGGGCGATGAAGATGATCGCCGCCACGAAACTGAGGAAGGCCCAGAATGCGATGCTGTCTGCAAGGCTTTTCTGCGATGAAATGAACAAAATAATATATACACTGCTTGAAAAGAACGAAAGGGACCACCCGCTTCTTCAGCACCATCCTGTTATAAATAGAGAGGCGCTGATAGTGATAAGCGGAGACAAGGGCCTGTGCGGTTCTTTCAATGCGAATGTAGCGAGGGCCGCTAAAAGGAATATTGCTGAGCTTAACAGCCACGGCACTGATGTCACGATCTATTTTCTTGGAAAGAAGGCGTATGAGAGCCTTAAGAACGAAAATGCCGAAAAGAACCTTGATTTCGTGAACATATTTCACAGGTTCCATTTTTATCAGATGTATGATCTTATCGAAATGCTTGCAGACAGATATATCGCAGGAGAGATAGATCTTGTCACACTGATATACAACGATTTCAAATCAGCTGTATCGCAGGAAATAAAGCAGGAGGTGCTTTTTCCGCTTACAGATGAGATATTCCAGTCTGTAAAGCCTAATTCGGACCCTCTTGGAAGGGATATAATAACAGAGCCTTCCACGGACGAGCTTTATAATTTCATCATAAAAAGACATGCGACCACGCTTCTGTTTACGGCTCTTGCTGAATCGGCCGCCGCTGAGTTCTCTGCGAGGATGAACTCAATGGATGCGGCGACAAAGAGCGCTGAAGAGATGGCGGGGCGGTTGACTGTCATGTACAACAAACTGCGTCAGGATGCAATAACAAAAGAGCTGATGGAGATCATCGGCGGTGCTGAGTCGCTTAAGTGAGGAAAATATGAGAGGTGTCAAATGATAGATTCAGGAAAGATCGTCCAGATCATGGGTCCGGTCGTAGATGTGCATTTCGATCTGAAGCCGGGAGAGGAGCTTCCTGCGGTGTATACGGCACTGAGGACCACAAACGCTTCTATAGACAGTAAAGAGTTCAATCTGGTGCTTGAAGTGGCACAGCATGTCGGAGAGAACATTGTAAGGTGCATTGCCATGGACTCGACTGACGGGCTTGTCCGCGGCAGTCTGGTAATGAATACAGGCAGCCCTGTGATGATGCCTGTCGGCGAGAAGGTTCTCGGAAGGATAATGAATGTGATAGGTGAACCGGTCGATGAAAAAGGTCCTGTTGAGTTCACTAAGCTTCTTCCTATCCACAGAAATCCCCCGTCATTCCGTGACCAGAGCGTTAAGTCAGAGATGTTCGAGACCGGAATTAAGGTGATAGATCTTCTTGCCCCTTATCTGAAAGGTTCAAAAATAGGGCTTTTCGGAGGAGCCGGTGTCGGAAAGACGGTCCTGATAATGGAGCTTATCAACAATGTCGCTACACATCACGGAGGATATTCCGTTTTCGGCGGTGTGGGTGAAAGAACAAGGGAAGGTAACGACCTGTGGCTTGAGATGACAGAATCGGGAGTTATCAAAAAAACAGCCCTTGTGTACGGACAGATGAACGAGCCGCCAGGTGCAAGAGCGAGAGTAGCCCTTTCAGCTCTTACTGTTGCTGAATATTTCAGGGATGAAATGAATCAGGATGTGCTTCTGTTCATAGATAACATTTTCCGTTTTACACAAGCCGGAGCGGAAGTGTCAGCTCTGCTTGGCCGTATTCCTTCTGCTGTCGGATATCAGCCGACTCTGGCGACAGAGATGGGGGCTCTGCAGGAAAGGATAACATCAACGGTAAAAGGTTCCATAACATCAGTTCAGGCGATATATGTGCCGGCTGACGATCTTACAGACCCTGCTCCTGCAACGGCTTTTGCACATCTTGATGCAACGACCGTCCTTTCAAGACAGATATCTGAAATGGGAATATACCCTGCTGTCGATCCGCTTGATTCGACCTCAAGAGCTCTCGATCCTTCGATAGTCGGCGATGACCATTATTCTGTCGCTAGAGCGGTCCAGTCCGTACTTCAGCGGTACAAGGAGCTCAAGGATATAATTGCCATACTCGGAATGGATGAGCTTTCCGAGGATGACAAGATAATAGTCTACAGGGCGAGAAAGATACAGAAGTTCCTTTCACAGCCATTCTCCGTTGCTGAGGCTTTTACCGGCATGCAGGGAAGATATGTGAAAAAAGAGGATACCATAAAAGGTTTCAGAATGCTTGTGAACGGCGAAGTTGACAAATATCCCGAGCAGGCGTTCCTCATGGTGGGGGCCATAGAAGAGGCGATAGAGAAAGGGGAAAGAATGCTTTCCGAACATTGAGGATGATATGCTGAAAGTAAGGATAATAACAAGGACAGATGTGGTTTTTGAGGGAGAGGCGGTCTCTGTCAGTCTTCCCGGTAAAAAGGGTGCGATGGAGATACTGGATATGCACATTCCCATAATCACTGTTCTTACGACCGGTATCATATGTCTTAAACTGCCTGACGGTCAGCAGCTTTTTTCTATTTCAAAAGGGATCGCATCTCTTACGGGCGGTGAGCTTACCATACTTTCCGATGCGACAGAGGCCGCTTCGAAGATAAGTCTTGAAAGAGCGCAGAAGGCGAAGAAAAGAGCTCTTGAGAGACTTCAGAAATTTAACAGCGGTACATATGAGCATAGAAGGGCGAGCTATTCATTGAAAAGGGCGGAGAACAGGATAAAGCTTGTTGAGAAGATAACGACCCGCTGAATTTCAGAAGATCTCAGAAATATCTCAGATATATGTAGATATGACTTATTAGAAGGTTGATAAAAGTTATGATAATTCCGTATTTTGTGAAATCCCAGAAAGTTATATGATATCCGCTTTTACCTGCTATCCCTGCAGATACAACGTTCGCCGATGCGCCTATTAAAGTTGCGTTCCCTCCGAGACATGCTCCGAGCGCAAGTGCCCACCATACAGGAAGTATGGCGGTCTGTCCTATTGAAGGGTCCTGAGCAAAATGATCTATCATGGGGATCATTGTCGCAACGAACGGAATGTTATCAATTATTCCTGAAAATATGCCTGATGCCCAAAGGATTATGTATGATGCGTTCTCCACATCTCCGCCTGTCATGGACATGAGTTTCTCTGCAAGTATCTTTATTATACCGACTTCGACAAGACCTCCTACCATTATGAAAAGTCCTATGAAAAAGAAGATCGTCTCCCATTCGATCTCCTGGAACATGGCGTTCATTTCCTTGTCACCGGTCAGGAGCATAAGTACCGATGCTCCGGAGATGGCTATTGTCGCCGCCTCAAGGTGAAGCACCCCGTGAAAGATGAACCCGAGGATGAGAAGTCCCAGAACAATTAGCGATTTGATGAGCAGGGGTATGTTCTCTATGAATTCCGATTCCCTGAACTCCATTATTCTCGCTTTCCTTTCGTTGGTGACTGTCATTTTTCTCCCCCATGCGAAATATGCGAAAACGGAAAAAACGCCCATCAGGATTATGATGAGCGGCGTCAGGTTGATTATAAAGTCCATGAATGACAGTCCTGCGGCACTACCGATCATTATGTTCGGCGGATCACCTATCAGAGTTGCCGTTCCTCCCACATTTGAGGCCACGATCTGACTTATTACGAAAGGTACCGGCGATATTCCGAGCTCAACTGCGATGAGTATGGTTATGGGGACAAGTATGAGCACGGTCGTGACATTATCAACGAGCGCTGAAAAAACAGCTGTAGTGATGCTGAGGTACAGCAGTATCATGAAAGGATCGCCTTTTGCTGTTTTTGCAAGTTTTATGGCGACATACTGAAAAAGTCCTGTCTGTTTCACTATGCCGACAACTATCATCATTCCTATAAGAAGGAAAATGACATTCCAGTCGACTTCATGGAAAGCTTTTTCCTGTGATATGACCTTTGATACCATAAAAAGGCTCGCCCCCGTGAGGACGATGACAGCTTTGTTGATCTTTTCACTGGCGATCAGTATGAATGCCAGGATAAAAGCTCCTGCGGCAAAAAAAGTGATAAGTTCCATGTCTATGCCCTCAGAAGTTTGTTGAGAATGTCTGAAAGACTGACCACACCTTCTATCTTTCCATCTTTCTCTACTGTTATGCACTTCCTGCATGTTTCAGTAAGTCTGAGAGCAAGTTCAACTACGGGGGTAGAAGGATGTATTCTGTGAGGAGGCATTTTCATTATGTTTTTTACCGGTATGCTGTCCTCATGCCGGAGCATTTCTTCAAAAGGTTCTATGGACGAAAGGAAGTTCATGTTGCCTATCATCCTTGCATAATCCGGAAGTCCCGATGCTATTATGTCTATCAGGTGCACTTCGCCTTTAAAAGATCCATCCTTGTCTGCTACAGGAACGAATGTGAGCTTTTCTCTCACAAATATGTCTATGACCTCCTTGACTGTTGTTTCGGGTTTTACGCTGATGAAACATTTATTCATGATGTTTTCGACAGTGATCTCTTTTTTCACCTTTATACCTGAATCTGATATCACTGAAATGAAACTGTCAGGGTTTCCGGATCTCAAAAGCCTGTCTGCAAGTTCCGTGTCCGATGCTATCTGAGCTATTGATGAAAGTGTCTGCAGATAGAGGTTCGATGAGGTCTTTGATGTAAGTATGAGAAATATCATCTTTATTTTCCTGTCAGGTTCTTCAAGCGGAGTTTCAAGCACCATCGCCGCAATGATAATGTCCTGAAAATCAGCGATCCTTGCATGAGGTATGCAGATCCCGTTGCCCAGCGTGGTGTCTGCAAGCTGTTCTCTTTCCTCAACAGCAGTGATGATGATCTCTTTTTTTATTTCCCTGTCTAAGTGCTTTGATATCATTTCAGCAAGAATATCAATAGCTTCATTCCTGTTTTTCAGCGAATCCTGAAATATTATAAGATCGCTGTTCAAAAGACTGGACAGTTTCATTGTGCGCCCTCCATGATCTCATGATCTATGTATTATTTTTTAAAAAAAACCTTTGTTATAGCTTCGGCAAGGTCGGTTTTTGTGAAAGGTTTGCTTATGTATCCGTCGATCCCTGTTTCAAGGCACATTTTTTCATCGCACTTCATTACATCTGCCGATACAGCAATTATTTTCGACCTTGATCCGTTCTCGGCGGAGCGGATGCTCCTGGCCACATCAAAACCGTTCATATCAGGCATCTGTATGTCAAGCAGTATCAGATCAGGGGCTACCTTTTTGAAGCTGTTTATGGCGCTTGTCCCGTCTTCAGCATGAAAAACTTCTATTTCAGGAAGTGCGAGCTTGAGTATCTTTGATGTCAGGAAAAGATTGAGACTGTTGTCATCAACGATCAGCGCTTTTACAGGTGCAGCTGTCAATTTTCCGGATTTATCTGTTTTTTCTGCCGGAAGCATTTCAGAGCTGTCTGCTTCAGGAAGTTCCATTTTGAATGAGAAGGTGCTTCCCTTTCCCGGGATGCTTGATATCTCAAGACGGGACCCCATCAGTTCAAGCAGTTTTTCAGTGATCGCAAGTCCCAGTCCCGATCCGCCGTATTTTCTGGTGCTCGATGAATCGACCTGATAGAACGATTCTGTGATCTTTGAATGTTTATCCGTCTCTATTCCGATGCCGGTATCGCTTACAGAAACCGCAAATGTACATTTACCGCCGCTGTTTTTCTCACCGATAGTCTTGACGCTGATACTTACCGCCCCTTTTTCTGTGAACTTGATGGCGTTTCCGGTGAGGTTTAGAAGTATCTGCTTCAGACGCAGAGGATCAACTGTCACATAACGGGGCATTTCATCCGGCAGGACCATGACAGTTTTAAGTCCTTTGCCTTTTGCAAGAGGATACAGCGAAGCCGAGACTTCTTCGAAAAGCACTTTCAAGTCTGTTTTTTCGGGTTTCATTTCCAGTTTTCCTGTTTCAATTTTACGAAGGTCAAGTGTATCGTTTATCAGGTTCATAAGCATGGAGGCCGAGCTTTTAAGTGATCTGATATATTCTTTCTGTGTCGGATCAAGTACCGTTGTGCTTTCAAGAAGGTCGGAAAATCCTATTACTCCGCATAGCGGTGTTCTGAGTTCATGGCTCATGTTCGCAAGGAAATCCGATTTTGCTAAACTTGCCGATTCAGCTTCGTTCTTCGCTTTTATAAGAGCTTCTTCGAATTTCTTTCTTTCAGTTACATCCTGACCGTTTATAAGCACGGCTTTCAGCTCGCCGTTTTCGTTAAATATGCCTTTAGCGCGGTGTTCCACCCATTTGAAAGCCCCGTTTTTACACAAAAGTCTCAGGATTATTGAGTCTGATCTAAGCTCGGCGACACCTTTTCTGAAAGTGTTCACCGCAAGTTCCATGTCTTCGGGGTGGACAAGTGAGAAAGGTTCCAAATTCATGAGCTCATCGTTGGAATATCCCAGAATATCATAGTAACTGCTGTTGCAGTAGATATACTGTCCCGCTGTATCCGTAAGGCATACCAGGTCAAATGAATTCTCTGATATTGAACGGTGGAGCTTTTCAGATTCAATGAGCTTTTTTTCTGCATCTTTTTTAGCTATCGCGGAGGATGTTATCGCCCTGAAGATGAGAAGTTCGTCTCTTTCAGGCGGGGTCTGCCCGTTATTTCCCACGAGCATGATCGTTCCGAGGAGCTTTCCGTTATTTTCAAGCGCGATGCCGATGAACCAGCCTATCCCGAGCATTTTCTCTATGGAACTGCACAGAATGTCAGGAATGGAATGGAAAGCGATGTTTTTCATTGAGGTGGGTTCGCATACTTTTTCTTGAAGTATCTGGCTGAACTGGACTGTATCGCTTTTAACTTTCATGCCGACAAGTCGTTTTCCCATGAATTTAAAGGCCTTGGAAAGGTCTTCGCTGGTGAAAGAGGATGCACAGACGGTGAACTCCTCAGACGGATAATCATATTTTGAGATGAAGGCGGCCTTTATTCCGAATATCAGGGCGGCTTTTTCAACGACGAATTTAAATATGTCACAGTCATCAGTTCCGGCCAGAGCAAAGGAATATTCGTGAAGATCTCTGAGAAGTTTCAATGATTTATTTGAAATACCGATGGCATCCATAGCTATTGTCACAATTTATGTTGCTGGGATGATTATTTCTATTTTATATCAGAATGCAAAAAAATGTATTTTTAAAAAGTTGCATTGACAAAATCGTTATGTTACAAACCTTTCGAGTCAGGTGTTTTAAATTCATTTTTTTTAGGAGCAGAACATGAGAGATCTGGAAGTAACTGTTGTCGTTAATCCCGGTTCCACATCTACCAAATTTGCGCTGTTCAACCGCAGCGGTTCGGTCTATGATGAAACTGTAAGGCATCCTCAGGAAGAGCTTGCGAAATTCAACCTCGTATCTGAGCAGTTCGATTTCCGCTACGGAATGATAAAAAAGGCTGTTGATAAGGCGGTTACAGAAAAAGGATTGAAAGTCGTGGGTTCAGTGGGACGCGGCGGTCCGGTAAAACCTCTTGAAGGCGGCACATACAGAGTGAACCAGGCTCTCATTGACGATCTGACAAGCTGTAAATATGCCAATCACGCTTCAAATCTCGGCGGCATGATCGCTAAAAAGATAGCTGATGACTACGGCCTGAAGGAAAGTTTCATAGTCGACCCCGTAACGACCGACAACATGAGGCCTGAAGCCCGTCTGAGCGGACTTCCCGGAATGGAGAGAAAATGCAGGGTTCACGCTCTCAATATCAAGGCTGTTGCAAGAAAGATCGCTGAAAAGAACAATAAGGATTTCTTCAAGGCTAATTTCGTGGTTGCTCATCTTGGCGGCGGAATTTCAGTTGCGGCTCTTGAAGGGGGTAAAATAGTCGATGTCAATGACGGACTGCTCGGAATGGGACCTTTCAGCCTTGAAAGGGCGGGAGCTCTTCCTCTTGCGGGCGTAATGAAGCTCTGCTACAGCAAGCCTGAGCCTGAAGTTAAGAAGATATTCTCAAGCGAAAGCGGTTTCAAGGCGTATATCGGCACGAACGATTTCAGGACCATCGAGGACAGAGTGGTTGCAAAAGATCCCGAGACGCTGAAAGTCTATGAAGCGTTCAAATACCAGATAGCAAAAGAGATCGGCGCATACTGTGCGGCGCTCAAAGGAAAGCTCGACGGAATAATAATCACCGGCGGATGCGCTTATTTCAAGGCGTTCGTCAAAGAACTTGAAGAATATGTAGGCTGGATGGCACCCGTATTCTCATATCCCGGTGAAAATGAACTTGATGCACTTGCAGAAGGCGCATTCAGAGTCATCGACGGCAAAGAAGTTCCTAAAGAATACTGATAAAAGATATTTGATAACTGGAGGTTACTGTGACTAAGAAAAAGATGCTTTTAATGGGTGATGAGGCTATCGCTCAGGGTGCGATGGATGCGGGCGCTTCGGGTTTCTATGCGTATCCCGGAACTCCTTCAACTGAAATAATGGAATATGTCCAGCATTCAAAGATGGCGGCTCAAAGGAATATCCACAGGACATGGTCTGCAAATGAAAAGACCGCTGTGGAAGGCGCTCTCGGAATGAGCTATGCCGGTAAAAGAACGATGTCGATGATGAAGCATGTCGGTCTCAATGTTGCGATGGACCCGTTTGTCAATTCAGGTATAACCGGTGCTAACGGCGGATGCATTGTTACAGTCGCTGATGATCCGAGCATGCACTCTTCTCAGGATGAACAGGATTCAAGAATACTTTCAAAGTTCGCGTTCATTCCCATTCTTGAGCCGTCAAATCAGCAGGAAGCTTATGACATGTGTTTCTACGGCTATGAGCTGTCAGAAAAATACATGACACCTGTAATGATGAGGGTCACTACCCGTCTCGCTCATTCAAGGTCCGGTGTAGAAGTGAGAGAAGCGCTTCCGCAGAAAGAAATAAAGCTTCCCGAGGATAAAAGGCAGTTCGTTCTTCTTCCTTCAATTGCAAGAAGAAGGTACAAAGGTGTCCTTGAAACTCAGAAAAAACTTCTTGAAGAATCAGAAAATGCAGGCTGGAACAGATATATTGACGGAAAGGACAAGTCGCTCGGCATTATCGCCTGCGGTCTCGGATTTAACTATCTGATGGAGAACTTTGACGGTGAATGTCCATATCCGGTCGTAAAGCTCAGTCAGTATCCTGCCCCGAAAAAGATGATAAAAAAACTTGTCGAGGAATGTAAGGAAATACTGGTACTTGAAGACGGTATGCCGATGGTCGAGGAAGATCTCAGAGGTCTTCTTGACCGCGATGTGAAAGTTAAAGGAAGAATTACGGGCGAACTTCCCAGAGACGGTGAGCTTAATCCAAACCTTGTCGCTCTTGCGCTTGGACTGAAGGATGTCGAAGGTCAGCCGGTTCCTAAAATAGTCGCTCCGAGACCTCCCAAAATGTGTACTGGCTGCGGACACATCGACATGTACAATGCAATAAACGCAACAGTCAAAGCAAAGTACGGCGACGGTCATGTTTTCAGCGATATCGGCTGTTACACGCTGGGTGCATTCCCTCCGTTTGAAGCTATAAACAGCTGTGTCGACATGGGTGCTTCTATAACGATGGCAAAAGGTGCGGCTGATGCGGGCCTTTTCCCGGCAATAGCTGTCATCGGCGACTCGACTTTCTGCCACAGCGGCATGACAGGGCTTCTTGATGCGGTTATCGACAAATCTAACATAATCGTTTTCATCGGTGACAATTCGACGACAGGCATGACCGGCGGTCAGGATTCACACGCTCTCGGCAGACTTACGAGCATTGTTAAAGGTCTGGGCGTAGATCCCGACCATATCAGGATCGTAAATCCGGTAAGGAAAAATCATGATGAATTCGTGAAGATCATTAATGAAGAGCTTGAATATAATGGCGTTTCTGTCATCATTCCGACAAGGGAATGCATGCAGACGCTCAGAAGAAAAACCAAGGACGCAAAAAAATAAGGAGGTGCCCAGATGAAATGTGATATTATTCTTGCAGGTGTCGGCGGACAGGGCATTCTCTCGATCGCTACTGTTCTTGGATATGCGGCTGTCGAAAGCGGTCTTTATCTCAAACAGGCGGAAGTTCACGGCATGAGCCAGAGAGGCGGTGATGTCCAGAGCCATTTCAGGATCTCTGACAAACCGATATACAGCGATCTCGTCCAGAAAGGAAAAGCGGATCTCATCATCAGCGTGGAGCCGATGGAATCTCTGAGGTATCTTCCGTATCTGAATAAGGACGGATGGCTTGTCACAAACACTGTTCCGGTCGTAAATATCGATAATTATCCCGACCTTGAAGCGGTAATGGCCGAAATAAAGAAACTTCCAAGACACATCGCCATCGACGGTGACAAGATCGCCAGAGATGTCAATAATCTCAAAGGTATGAACATGGTCCTTGCAGGCGCCGCAAGCGTTTTCATCGACCTTGATTTCAACCTCATGAAAAAAGGCATCGAGTGCATTTTCGCCAAGAAAGGTGAAGAAATAATCAAAGCAAATATCGCCGCACTCACCGCCGGCAGGGAATTCTCTGAAAAGAACAGATAATATTCTGAGATCTGATATCTTTTTCTGTTTGACATTCGTAATATAAGATATTATATTCACCATGTTAATTGTCAGGTTCGCATTTCTTTAATCGGAGGTTTTTCATGAAAAAAATTACTTTTATTCTTCTGATGTCAGTCTGTTTTTCACTTTTTGCAGGTGAGAAACCCAGGTGCACGATTGATTTGAAAGGTTCAAAATCCGGCTATGAAATGGTTTTTTCTGCTGACAGTCTGGTTTTTTTCGGAGTTGATTATTCCCGTGTCAAACTTATCGGTGATCACGGTAATGTTTCAGGAAGCACCATGCCTCTTGATCATATAAGGGACACTTACTTCAATTCCATAAATGAAGTTGTGATGAATGAACAGAAAAAGTTCAATTTTGAAAAAGCTACAGACGGGAAAAAGATCAGCTATGATTTTACGAGTGTTCTTGCCGCAAATAAATCCGCGAAAACGGATGATATGAAGGCGATCACTGCAACAAAACCGTTAGATCTTAATGTTGTTGCAGAAATGGTGAAAGGTTATAGTTCTTCAGCGGCAAAAGGCAGTGTCGGAATGGTGCTTATAGTTGACCAGATGAATAAATTTGAAGAAGCGGCTTATTTTTATGTTACTTTCTTTGATACAGATTCTAAAAAACTTCTCTTTACAGCTTATGTCAAAGGAAAAGCAGGCGGATTCGGATACAGGAATTACTGGGCCGGAGCGATTGCAAGCGTTGTAAAAGACATGACCAAATCTGACTGGGAATACTGGGAAAAATCTGCAAAGAAATAGTCATTCCATTTTATTTTTTCAAAACTGTTCATAAAATCTGACCGCTTTTTTCTTTTGGTGTCATTGACACAGGATTTAAATGAGGTAATAATTATAAAACTGTTGAAAATACGAGGTTTCCCTGATGAAATTTAAACAGATGTGCGCAATTCTTATCTGCATGACCTTGTTTTCAACGGTCAATGCTGAGATTATCGGGAAAATGATCGGTGGTGAGCCTGTTATGAGCTGGGAAGACGGCGGGCAGGATTTCTTTGTAATGTTCAACTCCAACATTGACGATCAGATCACAATGCTTGATGATGATTCTGATAATCCGCAGGGTGATACCTGTCTGAATGAAAGCGTGTTCACTTTGACTGACTTTCATATTCCGGAAGATGCACTAATTGAAAAGGCTTATCTGATCTGGATGGGTGCGGTCGATCCTGAAAAACTTGATGAACCGACTGATAACAGCGTCAAGCTGAAATTCACTCAAAGTTCAGAGAATCCGGTGAGTTATGAACAAGTTATAACAGCTGGAGC
>JAKLDO010000062.1 GCA_022703485.1 bacterium | reverse complement strand
CAGCCTTTTCTTTGGAAAGACAGATATTTCCTCTTTCGTCCTCCCATCTGTCAACAACGACTTCGATCTGGTCGCCGACTTTGATCTTAGCGATCTCTTCCGGAGTGAACTCGGAAGACGAAATAACACCGTCGCTCTTAAGACCGACATCCACGAGGATGAAATCTTTTCTTACTGCACGGACCTCTCCTGTGCATACTACATCACTTGATACTTCCCTTCCGCTCGGGAGGAATTCCTCAAGCAGATCACCGAAACTCTTTTTTGGTTCTTTGGACATTCTAAAATTACCTCCTGTTTTATTTTTCACTATCGAAGACAGGCCTTCGTCTAGTGTGTTGCGAATTATAGAAGTCATATTAATGTTGTCAATAAAAAAATGTTGACTTGTGGGGGCAAAGTAGTAATGTCCTAAAGCAGCAAAGTAGAAATGTCCGCTTTTATAAATAATCTTCCTGGCAAGGACAACAGCTTGCGGAGGAGAAAATGGCGGAGGAAGGGATCTTCATGAGTGGAAAAGAAATTGACAGACTGACGGTGGTAATGTCATCGGCAGAAGGAAAAATAAGAAGGAAAGAGGCGGCAGGAATATTAAGGATCACAGAGCGGCAGTTAAGAAGGCTGGTAAAGGGCTATAAAGAAATCGGCAAACTTGCGTTGATCTCCCGTAAGAGAGGAGCTGTGAGCAACAACAGAATAAGTGAGGATAAACGGGCAGAAGCACTTTATCTGATAACCCGGAATTATTATGATTTTGGTCCGACTCTTGCAGCGGAGAAGCTTCGTGAGATACATGGAATCAGTATTTCGAAAGAGACGGTACGCAAGTGGATGATCGAGAATGAACTATGGAAACCGAAAGCAGCAAAAGGAAAGAGTTCACATCAGATGCGCGAAAGGAGATCGAGATACGGAGAGATGATCCAGATAGACGGTTCTCCGCATGACTGGTTTGAGGGGCGGAGAGAGTCCTGCACTCTTATCGTGTTCATAGATGATGCTACGAATGAGTTCATGGAGCTTCGTTTTTACGAAACGGAAACGACGAAGGCATATATGGAGACTACACTTATCTACCTTAACGAGTTCGGTCGTCCCGTTGCGTTTTACAGTGACAAACACGGAGTTTTCAGGGTAAACAGGAAAGAATCGTTAAACGGTATTGAGCGCACACAGTTCGGAAGAGCGATGAAGACACTTGATATTGAATTGATAAATGCCAACACTCCACAGGCGAAAGGAAGGGTTGAAAGAGCAAATCAGCTTCTTCAGGACAGGCTGGTAAAAGAGTTGCGATTAAGGAAAATAGACACTATTGAAGCAGCCAATGAGTTTCTGGACGAATACAAACATGAGCTGAACGACAAGTTTGCCGTAAAAGCGAAATCTCCTGAAAATGCACACAGAGTTGTTTTACATGATAAAAGAGAGCTGGATTTAATATTTTCAATTCATTCCGAACGGATAATCTCCAGAAATCTCGAAGTTCAATATGACAACACCGTTTATCAGATCCAGACTGAAAGCTCAGGACTTTCCATGAGGGGAGGAAGAGCTGTAATATCCGAAGATTTCAACGGAAAAGTCACCCTCATTTATAAAGGCAGAGAAATGAAATACAAAGCTTATCAGAAAGCTGAAAAACAAAGTGAACTCGAAAACGCTAAAACAATTAATATGCGAATGTCAAAAGTAATAAAAGCCCAGAATGACAACTTTAATTTTAAACCTGATATCGATTTACAATGGAAAAATCAAGAGGAAATATGTTCAATTTAGGACATTTCTACTTTGCTCAAAACCGGACATTTCTACTTTGCCTTGACATAAAAAAATGTTGACTTAAATATGAAAATTAATTTACATATTGTCGCGCTTATTTTGTTACGCATTTTTTGAGATCCGGTGTTTTAAACTGTTTTTATGATAATGGAGGGAGTTTTGAGAACCACTGTTTTTTTCCTTTTACTGGTGTCTTTTATCACCGTAACACTTCATGCAGCCGATACTGCGGCCATTTTCCCGATCGGGGCGAAAGAAAGGGACGAATGGACCGTTGCCAAGGATGCTGACAAGGCCATCGACGCATCTCTCAGCAAGATCAAAGGTGTCAATGCTATCAGTTTCAAGGAACTGCTTTCAAAGAACGACCGCATAAGGCTTAATAAATGCAAGGCGGAAATGGACTGCCATAAAGATGTTTCAAAGAGCGTTACCAAAAAAGTGGATTTCTTTCTTTTTTCAAAGCTCAAGATAACAGAAAAGAACGAAGTTGTGTTCTACACCTACCTTTTTGATAGAAAATACAACAAGCTCGAGCAGGGCAAAAAGAATTTTGACGAATTTGCAACTTCCGAAGATATAGCAAAAGGTGTCGTCGCTGAATGGAACCAGCTTCTTTCAAAACACGCATCCTCTTCAGATGCTGTAAGCGAAGATGAGGATGAGGCTGAATTCGTTGAAGATGAGCCAGCCGAAAAACCGTCAAAAAGCTCCGGCAAGGTAGAAGATATCATCATGGAAGGGTTCAAACTCTATGCTGAAGGCGATCTTAAAGGGGCTGAATCAACCTTCTCAAAAGCTTCGACAAGAGATGTGGTTGCAAAAAAGCTTTACAACAATGTCAGCGAGATCGGAAAATATCTCGCAAGAGCCGCTTCATCAATAAAGGCTAAAAACTACGAAGAGGCGCTTCCGATAATAGCAAGAGCTGAAAAGCTTGACGATGAAATAAAAGGTCTCGGAATAAAATACCGTGCATATTACAATGAAAATGTAGAAAGATTGAGCTATCTTGAACCCACACCGAAGGATAGTCAGATAGTTGATGTCATTCACAGAAAATATGCAAAGACCACCGAAAATGCCAGGAAGGAGAAAGTCGCGACTCTCACCAACATTGAAAAATGGCTCAATGCACAGATCCTTGAAAGAGAGGCCAAGCTTAAACAGTTCGATGCTGATTCAGCCGCACAGGCCGAACTTAAAAAGAAAGAGTATAACGAACTTACAAACCGTATAAAAACTCTGAAATATCAGTGGGAAAAAGATGACAGCGAGCTCGAACAGAAGATCGTCGCCCTTGAGAACAAGCTCACTCTTTTCGAGCAGAAAGAGAAAGGCGTTGTAAAAGTTTCCACAGAAGGCGATGAAAAAGCAAGACTTGCTGAACTTACTGAAGTTGATAAAAAATATACGGACCTTCTCAACAAGCTTAGAAAAGAGAAAGAGGACTTCTACAACAAACAGAAAGATTCCCTTGATACCGGTTCAAAAAAGACTGAAGCCGATGTGCTGAAGCTCGAAGAGAAAAAGAAGGCCAATATCGCAAAGATAGCTGAGATTGATAAAACTATCAGTACTGAAATGGATAAATTCGATGCCGAAGAGAAAAAATACCTCGGCGGAAACGAAGAAGTGAAAATGAAAAATGAGGACGAGGACCGTAAATTCAAAGTCGAGGTTGAAAAAGAATATCAGGTGAAATTTGACGACCTCAACAAGAAACTGCAAGAGTTCGACCAGCAGGAATCAGAAAAGAGGAAGGACCTTGAAAAATTTGACAGGGCAATTGAAGAATACATGACCAAGAACGTAGAGATCATGTCAAAGTTCCAGGAAGAGCTCGACAAGGAAAGAGCCACAATAGATGCTGAATACAAGACCAAGAAGGAAACAGCTACGGCTGATGCTGAAAAGAAGTTCAATGAAGAGAAAGAAAAACTTACAGCAGAAAAGACGGCCACTGAAGCAAAAATAGCTGAAAAGGAGACACCCGCTCTTAAAAAACAGCTTGCTTCAATTGAAAAGAAGATCGCTGCATTTGAAGCCGGCAAAGAGACATTCATTGCCGATGCAGTAATGAAAGTTGACATGGAATACGAAGCAAAAGGTTCCGAACTTGACATGAAACTTGCAAAGAAGAATGACGAACTTCAGAAAGATAACAATAAGTTCAGAACAGCCCAGCTTGCTGAAAAGAAAAAAGCTCAGGGCGATTTTGACAATTTCCTGAAAAGAAAAGACCTTTTCAAGAAAAGCATTGATAATCAGGTTGCCATAGCCCAGAAAGAGAGAGACAATAAGATCGAGGCCCGTTCAAAGGAAAGGACCAGACTCGCCGGCTCATGGGACTCAGACAGACAGCAGCGCCAGAAAGCCCTTGATCTCAAGCTCAAGAGCAGTCGTGATGCAAAAGACCGTCTAACCAAGGAGAACGAAAAGATAGATGCCGACATCGCTGCAATAAACACAAAATGGGGAACGGCAAGCGACGACCTCAGAGTGAAATACCAGACAGACTCAGAGAAATTCGAAGAGAACTGGAAACAGCGTTTTGAAAAGACGGAGAATGAGTACAAAGAGAAAAAAGAGGCTGTAGAGGCCAAATATGCTCAGAAACAGGTTTCTGAAAAAGAGGCACAGAAGCAGCAGAAGATCAAATGGGAAGAGGAGATACAGTCTCTGAACGAAGAGAAACAGAGAAGAAAGGATTCAAGAACAAAGATACTTGAAGACGAAAAAACAAAATGGGCGGAAAAGGAAGCTGCATGGACAAAGGCGGAAGAACAGAGAAAAGCTGAAAAAGCACAGTTCGCAAAAGATATGAAAGACCTTAATGCTGCGGATAGAAAGGAAGCGGCTAAGCGCAAGAAAGATGCAGATACTAAATTTGAAGAAAGCACCAAGGAAATATTCCAGAAAGAGATTGATGAGATCACTGAGAAATTCAAAGAGGAGTATAAGATAACCAGAACAAGAGAGATCGTAGGCGTTGAGACAAGCAGCAAGATATCATCACTCAAAGCTGATGCACTCTCAAAGAACGGACTTGTCAGACTTCAGAATAAAGACCTCCTCGGAGCAAGAAGACTTTTTGCTGAAGCACTTTTCATCGATAAGAACAACCAGATCGCTGTTGACGGAATGAAATCGATATCCGACACTGCCAAATCAATTTACTGGGAAGCTTATGGAATGAAAGACGGCAACAAAGAAAAAGCGAAGGAGATATTCACCCTTCTCACAAAGACATTGATGCCCTCAAACGAATATTTCATCAAAGCAAAGATAGCTCTGGACGAACTCAACTGATATCTTGAAATAATATCAACAACAGGTTTCTGCGAATATTTCGATGTCCTTTATAAATTTTTCTATATCTACAGCAGTTGAAGGAGCAGCCATTCCGCTGAACTTTTCAACGCTTCTGAGCACAATGTCATGAATGCCTTTTATCTTTATCTCACCTTTAAGGAATCTATCGACCGCGACTTCGTCCGATATAGCATATGCCACCATTCCTGAAAGATCTTTTGCAAGAAGGAGCTCAAAAGCTTTTTTAAGCAGCGGATATTTCTGAAGATCGGGATCTGTAAAATTCATTTTCTTTCCGGTGTAACAGAACTCCATTTCAGGAAATTTATCAGTTACAGGAAGCATTTCAGGATAGCTCAGAGCAGCCGCTATCGGAATTATCATACTGCTCGGAGCGACCTGTGAGATAGCTGACCCGTCCTTCATTATGACTGCGGCATGAACATCAACTTCCGGATGAACAAGCACTCCGAGTTTTTCAGGATCTATGTTAAAAAGCCAGAACGCTTCGATGAGTTCGAGTCCCTTATTAAGCATAGTGGCGCTGTCGACAGTGACCTTGCGACCCATATTCCACACAGGGTGCTGAAGAGCCTTCATTGCATCTGCTTCAAGCATTTCTTCGATGCTCATATCTCTTAGAGCTCCGCCTGAAGCGGTTATGTAGATCTTTTTAATGTGATCAAGGGGAGTTCTGGCAAGTATCTGCATCAGTGCCGCATGTTCACTGTCTACAGGAATTATTCTGGACCTGTCGGAAGTTATTCCGCTTCCCATGAAAAACCCTGCAATTACCAGAGACTCTTTGTTCGCAAGACATACAGGAATGCCTCTTTTAACAGCTTCAACCGTTATTTTCCAGCCTTCCTTTCCGGGAAGAGCCATGACTATTCTGTCAGGTTTCAGGTCAAGAAGAGAGATCATGGCATCATGACCTGCCGTTACATCGCCTTTTATCTTTCTTACTTTATCAATATCAGCGTGATCTTTAACAGCCACCGCCTTTATGTCAGGGTGTCTTTCAAGTATTCTGTTCAGTTCGGCGATGTTGCTTCCGGCGCTGCATCCTGTTATTTCGAACCTGTCCCTGAAAGCATGAACTATTTTTTCACAGCTCGTACCGATGGAACCGGTGATGCCGAAAATTACGATCTTATCAGAAGACATGATGTTTTATCAGAAGTGAAATGTAAATGACAGTTACGGATATTAAAAGCGAGTCGGTCCTGTCGAGAATGCCTCCGTGTCCCGGGAAAAGCGTTCCTGAATCTTTCACTCCCGCACCTCGTTTTATAAGTGATTCAGCGAGATCTCCGAGCTGTCCGAAAATACCGATCAGGAATGCTACAGCACCGGCAAAAAGAAGACCTTCGCCCTTTATCAGGAAATGTCCCATAAGTACGCCTGTCACTGTCGCAAAGATCAGCCCTGAAACAGCGCCTTCCCATGTCTTGTTCGGTGATATGACCGGAGAGAACTTGTGCTTCCCGAAGAATTTCCCTCCGAAATAAGCAGCAGTATCACATATCCAGGGCACTACAAGAGCGAATGCAAGCCAGTGATGATCTGTGCCGTAATGTCTGACAAGCGGAAAGAGTCCGAAACCGAGTCCTAAGTAGAAAAATCCGGCAAGGTATAATGACATCCTTTTGAACTTCCTTTCCACAGGGTCGGCACCGAAAAGTGAAAGCACGGGGATCATGGCTGCCCCGCCTGCAAGAATAAGTACAAAGTTCCTAAGTTTTTCAAAAGCACCGCTTATATCTCCGATGGTCAGATCAGCAAAGTTCCCGATTGCGCCTATTCCGCTCATCGTTTCAACAAGTATCATCAACAGGATCGCCACAGGTGCGAACATATAGTCCTTTCTTTCTTTGAACATGCTCACAAATTCAGAAAAACCGAAAAAAGCCACGATCATCATCAGATAGATGAAGAAATTTTCAGGAAGGTAGTAGACAATTCCGAGTACGACAGGCATCAGGGACAATCCTGTCACATATCTTTTCCAGTCTTTCATTTTGACTCCTTTTTTCTGATCTGTTCTGTGGTCTTCCCGAATCTTCTCTCCCTTCCGGCATAATCTTTCAATGCACGGACCATATCATCCTCCTTGAAGTCGGGCCACAGAACATCTGTAAAATAAAATTCCGAGTAGGCGATCTGCCAAAGAAGAAAATTCGATATCCTGAGCTCACCGCTGGTCCTGATTATAAGATCAGGGTCAGGAATATCATTCGTATAAAGGTTACTGCTTATCAAAGATTCATCTATCTCTTCTATTTTCACTGTACCGGAAACAGCCATGGCGCTTATCTTTCTTACAGTTTCAACTATTTCCGGCCTTGACCCGTAACTAAGTGCAAGAGTCAGCGTCATTACGGGGTCGTTCGCCGCGGTATCTCTTCTGAGGTCTTCAATTTTTTTCAGGATATCAGGCGGGAATCTATCATTTGAACCTATTGTATTGAACCGTATATTGTTATCAAGCAGAGCGGATCTCTTTTTATCAAGGAACTCCCTGAGCAGGTTCATAAGCCCGGACACCTCATCTCCTGGTCTGTTCCAGTTCTCGGTGGAGAAAGCATATAGTGTAAGATATTTTATTCCGGCCTTTCTGCAAAATGATGTGATCCTGTCAACGCTGTCGGCGCCTTCGTAATGACCTTTAAGCCTGTTCCAGAGTTTTTTCCCGGCCCATCTGCCGTTCCCGTCCATTATTATTGCAATGTGTCCGGGGATCCTGGACTCGTCAAGACCGTGCTTTACAAGGAACTCCTGTCTTGTGATGGATGTCAATGGAAACTCCTTAAAATCAGCTCATTCCGAGGTTCTTTTTGACTTCGTCCATGAGCTTTGTGAGATATGTACTGTTCTTTTCCATGGACATTGCCATTTTAAGCTGTGTGAGGGCGGATCTGTAATCGTTCTGGTCCATCGCTTTTTTGGCAAGTTTTGCGAATCTTCTCGCCTGCTCGTTCTGGACAGTGTCTTCCGGGTTCTCTTCATATGCGACTTTCATTCTGAAATCGAACCGTTTAAGGTCCTTGTTCTCACTCAGCATTTTATCATAAATGCTTTTTCTGTTAGGATGACTGAGTACAGAATAGGCTTCGTTGGCCCTTTTTGTTATTTCATAGGCCATGGTCTTTATCTCAGAAGGGACATTCCTGAATTTGTCAGGGTGATATTTTCTCGCCATGGCTATATAGTTCTTCTTGATATCTTCTATCGTACAGTCCTGCTTAAGATCAAAGAACTGGTAATAATTGTAATTGTCCATAGAGCGGAAGAATTCGTTTATGGTCTCGATGAAATCTTTCGTTATTATGTCCGGGATCTTCACTTTGCCGGCTGATTTTTCAAGAACTTCGCTCACAGATTTAAGAAGAGCGTCACTGCTCAGAGGAAGCCTGAAATATGCCGCGGCACCGTATTTCTGGGCAATAGTTTCTGAAAGCTCAGGACCGTCCTGCATGCCGAGCAGTATGAAATTCTGGAATTTTCTTATGACAGGAAGAGCTTTAAGCCACACCCCTTCAGTTAAAAGTGATGAAACAATTATCAGGTTATAGCTCGAAAGATCAAGCGTGGTGAGCTCTCTAACCTCTGTTGTGGCAAGGACTTCGCAGTCAGTTATTTTTGATGATATGAACTTGGAAAGAGACCTCAGATATTTTTCATCGTTCATAAGAATAGCTATTTTTGTCTTCATTTACTGCTCCAATCCAAGAATGTTTAAAGAGATCTTCTGTATCCTTCCCGTTTCCAGATCGACAGCGCTCACATTCAGAACACCGTTGGTATCTATCTCGAACTTGACCTCTATCTTGAGCTGACCCCGTTTGGCCTTCCTGAGATCTGTCAGCGTGAGATCCCCCATAAGATGTGACTGAGACTTGTTCCTCGCGTCGCCCTGATATATCTCTATTCTGACATTGTCCTGATCGTCTCTGGCATTTGTGAAAACATTTGTGCGTTCGATAGGCAGAGGCTCGTTCTTCTCGACAAGTATCTCTATGTAATCCCCTATCGTGCCGACACCGATGGAAAGCGGAATGACATCAAGGAGCACAGGTGCGGCCTCGCTGTAGTTGCTTATAAGGGTGTGTCCGAGAATACTGGCGCCCATTGAAATGACAAGCACCGATTCTATCCCGAAGAACGGGGGCTGTTTGAAGAAATCTGTTACGCACTGCCTGACATAAGGTATTTTTGAAGATCCGCCTACAAGGACGACCGCGTTTATCTGTTCCACTGAAAGATGCGCGTTCATCATCGCGGTTTTGCTTATTTCAATTGACTGTGCAACGATGGGAGCAATTATCTCATTGAACAGATCTCTGTCGAGAGTCCTTTCATAGTCACCGGAACGGCCTTCACCTTTAGGAATTATACCTTTTATCAGGATCTTTATCCTGTCGTCGCTTGAAAGTGATATCTTGATCCTTTCAGCCTCGGAGAGAAGGATGGTCATCATCTCGTTGTTCATTTCAAGATGAACATTGTAGTTCGTCTCTATGTCCACAACCATGAACTGAACTAGCGCGGCATCGATGTCATCTCCGCCGAGGAAGCTGTCACCGGCTGTAGACAGGACTTCAAAGAAATTGTCCTTGACCTCAAGTATTGTGATATCAAAAGTTCCGCCGCCGAAATCGAACACGGCTATCTTCTCATTGAGGTTGTTGCCGAATCCGTATGCAAGCGCCGCGGCTGTCGGTTCATTGATGATCCGCATCACATTCAGTCCGGCAAGCCGTCCCGCTTCCTGAGTCGCTCTTCTCTGAGCCTCGTTATAGTTAGCAGGCACTGTTATCACCGCATCTGTCACTTCAAAACCGAGATAATCCGCAGCCGCCTGTTTGGCTTTACGCAGGACAAGGGACGATATCATCTGCGGAGTCACTCTTCTGCCGAATATCTCTATTTCAACAGAATCGTTGACGCCTCCGACGACCTTATACGGGAACTTCTTTGCATATTTGACAGTTTCAGGGTGAGAGAACTTCCTTCCGATGATCCTTTTGATGCTGTAGATCGTATTGACAGGGTTCAGATGCCTGCGATCCTTCGCCTTCTTTCCGACAAGCACATTCTTGCCTTCGTTCACGAAAGACACCACTGAAGGCATTATCTTGTCTTCCTCCTCTCCCGGTATCGGAATTATCTGGGCCATTCCGTCCCTTACGACAGAAACCGTTGTGGTGGAGGTTCCGAGGTCTATCCCTAAAACATATCCTGACATTTCATTCTCCGGGTGTTCTGTTACAGTTCAAGAATATCGTTCTCTTTGATCTTTGATATATCATCGAGCTTCTTTATGTAGTCATTAAGGTCTTTCTGCACTTTCTCTGAGAATTTCTTTTCTTCGTCTTCCGTTATCTCTTTGTCCTTCAGCGCCCTCTTTATCTCGGCAAGTTCGTCTCTTCTGATGTTCCTCATGCTGATCCTGAACTTCTCGGTAAGCTGATGAAGCTGTTTGACAAGGTCCTTTCTCCTTTCCTCGGTAAGTGAAGGTACCGGTACTTTTACTGTGATGCCGTCGCTTATCGGATTGAAACCGAGATTCGCGTTCCTGATCGCAGTCTCTATGTTCTTCACGGCTGAACGGTCATACGGCTGTATCATTATTAGCCTTGCGTCAGGCGTTGTTATGGAGGCCATCTGGTTGAGCGGTGTCTTGACTCCGTAATAATCAACGAAAATGCTGTCAAGAAGCTTCGGAGACGCTTTGCCTGTCCTGTACTGTGTTATTTCACCTTTGTAGGAATCGATCGACTTGTCGAACTTTTCTTTCAGGTCTGAGAAAAATTTCTTCTGATCAAACATTCTGTCCTCCATTTATAAAAAAACTATGATACCAGACTGCCGGTGCCTTCTTCCATGACACCTCTGTATATGTTGCCTTCCTTGAAAATGTTCAGGATCTTTATCGGGAGCCTGTTCTCTTCGCAAAGTGACAGTGCTGTCATGTCCATCACCCTGAGCTTTCTCGATATGGCATCCTGATATGTTGTTTTCTCAATAAAAACGGCATCTTTGAACTTTGCAGGGTCTTTGTCATAAAGTCCGTCCACTTTCGTGGCCTTTATCAGCACTTCAGCGCCTATTTCAGCCGCTCTGAGAGCCGCAGCTGTGTCTGTGGTGAAATAAGGGTTCCCCGTCCCTGCTCCGAAAATGACTATGCGGCCTTTTTCGAGGTGTCTGAGCGCCTTTCCCCTGATGAAGGGTTCTGCGACCTTGTTTATCTCGATCGCTGTCATCGCTCTGGCAGGCATTCCGTGAGCCTCAAAAGCGGCTTTGAGCGCAAGACTGTTTATGACAGTGCCGAGCATTCCCATATGGTCGCCTGTCACTCTGTCCAGACCGGTCTCCGTGTTGGCGTTGAGCCCTCTGAAAATGTTCCCGCCGCCGACAACTATCGCGATCTGTACGCCTGCATCGAACACAGGTTTTATCTCTTTTGAAAGATATGTAAGGAAACCCTGATCGATGGGTTTACCGTCGTGAGCCAGAAGCGCTTCACCGCTTATCTTTAACAGTACTCTTTTATAGACCATTTTTACCTCTCTAATTAAGCACGCGACAGATTACTTTATATAACGGAAGTTTTCAAGTTTTCAGTCATTCGCAAAAAATGATATTAAAAAAACAAATGGTCTTGACAATTCAATGATTATATGTATATGTATTAATTGAATATTCGCAATTCGCGAATAGAGAAGAAGGTGAAAAAATGAAACCTCAGGACATTGTTGTGATTCTCAAATTACTGGTTAAAGGCGGTCGAAGCATTCCGTATTCTGATTTAGCAAAAGAGTTATATATTTCCCCTTCCGAAGTCCATTCTTCAATTAAAAGAAGTGAAAAAATGGGTCTCATCCTTGCCGATTCGCATGTTGTCGTTCTTCAAGCTTTGAAAGAATTTCTTGTACACGGCATAAGATATGTGTTTCCTGCTGAGCTTGGCACTATAACTCGCGGTATGCCGACCAGTTTCGGGGCATCACCACTTAAAGAAGAGCTTTCTTTTAGCGATAATGAAATACCTGTCTGGCCTGATCCTGAAGGAACAGTGCGCGGCATTTCCTTTTCACCGCTTTACAAGACCGTGCCTGCTGCTGCAAAAGATGATGAAAAACTTTACCGGCTGCTTATACTTGTTGATGCACTTCGATCTGGTCGTGCCAGAGAAAGAAAACTTGCAGAAGACCTATTAAATATGGAGATATCACAGTATGCTGTTCATTAAAATTGAAGACCTGCTCAGTGTTTCAGAAAAACTTGAGAAAACAGGGCTTCGTTTTGTCTTCATTGGTGGAGGAATTATAGGATTTTTAGTTGATGATCCCATAGCTCCTCCTGTAAGAACCACGCAGGACATTGATCTTGTACTTGATATGATAACCGATCCGGGGCAGGAATTACTTGAAAGCAAGTTGCGAGCTGCCGGATTTCAACACGATATGAGTGACGGAGCGCCATTATGTCGCTGGATAACAGATGAGGTGAAAGTTGATATACTTTCGGTTAAAGATTCATTTTTCAAATTAAATAACAACTGGCTTGCAGAAGCAGTTTCTAATCCACAGGAAGTAACTATCCGTAATAAAAGGATTTTTATTGCTCGTGCACCTTTCTTTCTTGCGATGAAACTTGAAGCTTTTGCCGACAGAGGAAAAAATGATTTTCTTGGAAGTCGAGACATTGAAGATGTTGTCACCGTTATTGACGGACGAATTCAATTACTTGAAGAAATTCAATCCTCAAAACCGGAACTTATCAGATTTATTGCGGAATCTATCAGCAGTTTAATGAAAAACAGCGATTTCATGCAAAGCCTTCCGGGACATCTTCCACCCGACCCCGGAAGTCAAAAAAGATATCCGTTTATCGTTCAGAAATTGAAAAAAATCGCCGAACTGAACAATTGATCATTTCGCAATTCGCAAATCACAAATTTGTAATAAAAATAAAAATTTGACTCTGCTCAACGATTCATCTTTAATTACATTCGAACTTTCTGAAACGGGGAAAAATGAGCAAATTAGAAAAGAAGTTCTGTCTCGAATCTGATGAAAATGAAGTGTACCGTTAGTTGATATTTTTGAAATAGCCGGGTGGTCGTGGAGATTTTCACAGATGCGCAATTTTTTGATAGACATGAAAGATGAAAGAATAGTTTCTGATCTATCTCTTGAATTTTAATGGAACTGCCGGTCTGGGGAGCATTTGCGGGGAGATCCTGTTTCTGAGGGTTGCGGGGGCTTCGTTATCCCAGTAGTTCTTTGTACCGAAATAGTACTCGGCATATGCGTTTTCACCTTCGAAATCTGGCGGTATCGTTTTTTCAACGCAGGAGGTGTCAAGTTCGGCTTCCGGGTCTGACATGAACGCTTTCCACAGTGACATTCCGCAGTGTTCAGCCTGATATCCTTTTTCTGTCGGAGTTCCGCCTGAAACATTGTGTGCGGCATATTCGAACTCGATGAAATGCTGGTGCTCCCCTTTGAAATGGTCTTTCAGAAGTACCGCATAATCATAAGGGGTTGACGGATCGAGCTTTCCCTGAAGCATCAGCATCGGAACATCAGTTTCAGCCCATATGCCGGAATTCGGGTCACTGTAAGGATGCCACAATTTGTAATATCTGTTGCGGTCATAGCCGAAACCTGTTGCGATATAGGCATCTTCATAGATACCGTCAAGATATGTCTCAATGTCATCGGGAGTCGGGAAATCCTCATTCAGCCACATTTCGCCAAAAAGCTCGTTAAAGAAAAGCATTGTTGAAAAACCGCCGAACATGCCGTCATCACCGCCGAAAAATGTGTTATAGAAATTCACGACAGCATTTATGTCATCTGCCTCACATCTATCCAGTCTGTAAATGAAACCGGGAACCATATCGTGAGTCGGGAAATAGAAAAGCATGTTGTAGAGCCACTGACCGAGATACGCCCCTTTCATCCCGAGAATAGAGCAGTGACCGTTATCAAGCTTTGTCATAAGCTCTTTATATGTCTTTTCAGGATCGGGAAGCCTCGATGAACAGAACTCATCCTCCGCACACATTTCAAAGATCTTCCTTCCCATGAGCTCGGTATATTTATCCTGATGGACCATGCTCTCATTTGGAGGCACAATCCCTTCGATTATCACGCCGTCAACAAGATCCGGAAAGAACTGGAGCATCCTCTGCGCCCAGAAAGTTCCGCCGCTTCCTCCCCAGACGAACACCTTGGCCCCTTCCCTTTTGGACCTTGCAATGAAAGCTGCAGTATCAATAGCCGCATTAGATGCACCGAAGATCACCTTCTCTTCACCGTAAGTCTCATCAAGCCAGTCGGCGCACTTCTCAAATTCCTCATCGGTAAGAGCAGTTGAATCCTCGACATCCGGACAGTCGAGATACCCCGAATATCCGGCACCTCTGGGGTCAAGTGTCAGAACTTCAAGCTCCGGATCCTCGTTTACGAATTTTTCCATCCATGCAGGGAAATCATACACTCCGGAAGCTCCCGGGCCTCCGTGAAGAAGCCACAGCTGACGGGTGATATTCCCGCCGGAACTCAACCTTTTTGCGTATGTATTGAACTTTCTCTCATCAGGCGCAAGCCAGTTGTAAGGCATTTCAACATCCGCACACTCGGCCCTGCCGTCCAGTTCACCTTCATAAAGCGAACATTTCTTCCAAGAAACCTTGAGAGAATCTATTATCTCCTGATAGTCCGCAGTATCATCGTCTGACACATCATCATCAGCGATATCGGTATCTTCCTGTGCTTCATTATCAACCACCGCCTCAAGATCAGGCCTTTCAAACTTTTCTGTATCGCATCCCGCAAAGAAAAGCACAGCAAAGACTGCGATAAAAAAACATTTCATCTGAACCTCCGGAATTATATTTTTCCCCCTTTTTCGATATACATGTCAAAAGGCATTTTGACATCGTTGAAACCGTCTTCGTTGAAAACCATCACCCTGCTCGAGACTGACTCAATGAACTGATGGTCCTGTGAAACAAAAAGAAGTGTTCCCGGGAAATTGATAAGACCTTTATTGACCGCAGTTATCGCTTCAAGGTCGAGATGATTTGTCGGTTCATCAAGAATAAGCACATTGGCTGTTGAAAGCATCATTTTCGATAGCATGCATCTCATTTTCTCACCGCCCGAAAGGACGGAACAGCTTTTCAGCGCCTCATCACCTTTAAAAAGCATCCTTCCCAGAAAGCTTCTGATGAAATTCTCGCTTTTCTCCTCGGAATACTGCCTCAGCCAGTCGACAAGATCAAGCTCCGGATTGGCGAAATAGGCTGAAATGTCCTTAGGCATGTAACCCAGCGAAACGGTAGGACCCCACCTGTAGTCACCCTCGTCAGGCTTCAATTCGCCTGCAAGCACCTTGAAAAGGACCGTTTTTGCAATGTCATCCGATCCCACAAATGCAACTTTATCGTTTCTTTCAAGCCTGAAACTGACATTCTTGAAATATGTCACGCCGTCTATCGTTTTTGACAAGTTCTCCACCGTCAGAAGCTCTTTTCCTATCTCACGGGCCGGTTTGAAATCGACATACGGAAATCTTCTCGAACTTATCTGCATGTCTTCAAGAGTGAGCTTTTCGAGCTCCTTTTTGCGTGAAGTGGCCTGTTTCGCCTTCGAGGCGTTTGAACTGAACCTTTCAATGAACTGTTTAAGCTCAGCCCTTTTTTCCTCTATTTTCTTGTTCTGCTCCTTTATCATTTTCTGCATCAGCTGATTTGATTCATACCAGAAATCGTAATTGCCGACATACATTTTTATCTTTTTGAAATCTATGTCGGCTATATGGGTGCAGACTTTGTTGAGGAAATGCCTGTCATGCGAAACTACAATGACTGTATTTTCAAAATTTATCAGAAAGTTCTCAAGCCACATGATGGAACGGATATCAAGATGGTTCGTGGGCTCGTCCAGAAGAAGTATCCCCGGTTTACCGAAAAGCGCTCTTGCAAGAAGCACTCTCACCTTCTCTCCGCCATCGAGCTCTTTCATCTTCTTTTTGTGAAAACTCTCAGAAATGCCTAGCCCCGCAAGAATTGTCGCCGCATCCGATTCAGCCTCCCAGCCGCCCAGATGTGCAAATCTCTCTTCAAGCTCTGAAGCAAGCAGTCCGTCAGCTTCTGAAAATTCCTCTTTTTCATATATCGCATCTTTTTCAAGCATCGTTTTCCACAGAAGTTCATGCCCTCTGATAACAGTTTCAAGCACCTCGAACTCATCAAATGCGAAATGGTCCTGACGAAGAACTGCTATCCTCGCCCCTTTCTCGATGATCACCTCACCGGTCGAAGGTTCAAGCTCACCCGCAAGGATCCTCAGGAATGTGGACTTCCCCGACCCGTTCGCACCGATCACGCCGTAGCAGTTCCCCGGAGTGAATTTCACATTGACATCATCAAAAAGTTTCTGTCCGCCGAAAGCAAGACTGAGCTTGTATGTACTGATCATATTTTTCTTTCTCCTCTAGTTTCAAAACGATAGCAAATTACTATAAATTAAATAGAAAAAGTTTGCCATTTCTTTTTGATTTGACAATGATAAACCTGATATGTAAACTGTATTCGCTAACAATTTGAAGTGAGGCATGATATGAAATTTAATGTTGTTCTTGAGAAAGCCGAAGAAGGCGGGTTCAATGTTACCGTTCCGGCACTTGACGGTTGTTTCACACAGGGAGACAATGAAGAAGAAGCTCTTCGTAACGCATCCGAAGCAATCAAGTGCTATCTTGAAGGACTCGAAAAACTTAATCAGATCAAAACAGGAACAAATAAAAAAGTAAGAGAACTGCTGGTCAGATTATGAGCAAAACTTTTTCAGGACGAGAAGTTGTTAAGGCATTAAGAAGACTCGGTTTTGTGGTAGATCATCAGCGAGGAAGCCATATTTTCATGTACAACCTTGATCTTCACATTTCTGTTATTGTTCCAGTGCATGACGAACTCAAAAAAGGAACTCTCAATAACATCATCAAAAAAGCCGGAATATCGCTCGAACAGCTTAAAAAACTTGTGTGATTGGAATAACTTAAGAAGTAGTTGAGTAAACACAACCAAGAGTTATCGGAATCAGCCACAATTTTTTTCATCTTCAGTATTTTGCTAATTTATTCTATTTTGCTACAATCCAAAAAATGTTTTTTGTTTTGGAGTTTGCCATGAGTAAATTATTCATTTTATTGATTGTTCCGTTTCTGTTTGCATGTTGCATCACTAAAAAGGAGGTTGAAAACAACTATTTCGTCTATGCGGATGGGGAGTGGATCCAAGTGGATGAAAACCCGATGGCAGATGATGAAGTCAAAAACGACGAAGACAAAATTGTTCCAGACGAAGATCAGATTATTCCCGATTCACCGATCATTACTGACTCAGACAGTGAAGTTGACGAGGATTTTTTTGAAGAAGTTACAGAGCCGGATGAAGATGGAGAGATTTCTAGAGATTTTGATTATCCAGAGATTCCAGATGAAGACATGTGTGCAGATCCTTGTAAATTACTTTACAGCAAGTATGACAATAAATTATGTCAAGAAAATGGCGGAAAAAAAATAAGGATTTATGTATCGCCAAAAGAATGCTTGTGCCAAACTAAAATAGTGTTTACTACAACACTTCAAGATTATTATTTTTATGGATATTGGTATCCATTAAAAACTGAAGACAACAAAAATATTATGGATTTAGGAACATCTGAAATGGAATTGGTAGTGACCATTTCCGGAGAAAAACAAATTTTCATTTGTAACTAAACCAAAGCGCCCAGAATATGGAGGAGAGTAGACATAATGAGGAGTTATCGGAAGTAGCCGCAATCATTGAGATTTTCGATAGCTTGATTTTGCTGTGCGTGAAACTCCCAATGAAATCAAATAGTTATAAGAACGCTCACTTTGTCGAAACTCGATTTTCGACATTGCCGGAGCGGTCGCTTGCGACATCAAACAAATATCTAATATATTCGTATAGTTACAAATGAGGTTTTCACCTCAAAAACCCGCTTTGTCGAAAATCAACCCGAAAACGGATAAAAACCGGTCTTTCCATCATTAATTTTTAATGGTTTCGCTCCTGTTTTGTCGCAAGCGACCCCACGACAAAAAGGTCAGAATCCATTTTCGAAGGTGCGTGTCTTGAATTTACGGTTGCAGCCAGCTGTCAGATTCGGGTTTTACGATTATCCTTGCATTCTGATACGCCATCTTCAAGGTAAGACATGTTCTGGCGACATACCCGTTTTCCTCTCTGTAAAGAACCATTGCAAGATCCGGAGATTTATCAGGATCTGTGAGATAAAGCGGCAGAAGAAGCTGAAGGTTTCCATTGTAATACTGCGGAACAGCTGTTCTGTAATTGTTTCTGACCACTTTCATTGTGTATTCAACAGCTCCTTTTATGAGATTTCTGAGTGCATACTTGTTGTCTCTGAGCTGTTCAGGGAAACGGTCGTTATTTTCTTCGATTATGTGATCGTAATCAATTGTGAGGGGAAGATGCGGATTACATATCAGAAGTTCAGGTTTTGAAAAATAATCGGCAGGTACCGGAAAATTACCTGAAAAATATCTGTTCAGCACCACATCGCTTTCTTTTACGAAATTAATGAAAAAATATGGCGAAGTTGACTGCTGGTTAATGTTCTTCTGAAAAAGAAGAAATATATCCTCTCTGTTTTTTGTCAGCAGCCCGGAATTAAAACAGGCATGGTCTCCACTTTTTGAAAAAACAATTTTTTTTTCCTCTTCAAGTTTCTCAAAAGTTTTTTCCAGATAGTTTCTTAAAATCGGAAATTTTCTCGCTGTATATTCCGAATGATCCCATACTTCGTCCTGTGCAATCAGCACAAGATCCTCCAGTTTTCTGTCATATTC
Source organism: bacterium (assembly GCA_022703485.1). Taxonomy (GTDB): domain Bacteria; phylum UBP6; class UBA1177; order UBA1177; family UBA1177; genus JAKLDO01. The sequence goes on along the minus strand of JAKLDO010000062.1, from coordinate 142 downwards.
GTGGAAATATGCAAATTCAAAGATACGACTTCTCAGCGGATTCAAAACTACCTCCGTTTATTTAAAACCTAACCCGTTCGATTTCAAAATAAAAAGAACAGAAAGTTAAGAAAAAACTTTAATAAAAACAACCTCTTTGGTA
>JAKLDO010000061.1:8718-19174 GCA_022703485.1 bacterium | reverse complement strand
TTGATGCCGTGCGGGCATCAGTCCCGATTTTGAAGATCCCTTTACACGAACGGTTGACGAGAACTATCTCTGCTACTCCGGACCTTTCAAGAAGTGATATGTCAGGGACTTTTTCAGAAATTACTGCGGCTATGACCCTGTCGCCTGTGGACGAAGATATCCTGAGTCCTTCAGAAACGAGTTCAAATGAAATATTCTTAAGAAAACCGTTACTGTCAACTTCACAGAAAACCATTAATCCGGAAGGCCTTTCAGTCACCTTTATCTTCCCCTTTTATCATTTTTATAAAATCATCCCCTTTCAACTGTCCGCACATCACATCGAGAACACTTTCCCTGTATGGAAAGAACTCCGCTTTAACTCTGCTGTCAAGTTTTAAAAGACCTTTTCTTACGGTATCCGAGAAGATCTTATATTCTTTTTTACTCATCATCTGCTCATTCTGATAAGGAGTGAAAGGCTTGGGAGCGAACGGGGCCACCGAAAGATCTGTGCCGTTGAGAAGCTTTCTTCTGTCAAGCTCTTCCAGAAGGTTTATGAGCGCTTCCGCCTCTGTGACCGGTTCAGTTGAAGGGAGTCCGGCAATTATATAGATCCTTGAACGCAGATCATGCCTTTTAAGAACATCCATTGCGTTGAATATCGTCTCTTTCGAAAGGTTTTTCAGTATTGCTTTCCTTGTGACTTCATCAGCGCTTTCAACTGCAACAGTGACAGTCTTCACACCGCATTTCTTTAAAAGCACTGCTCTTGATTCAGTTATCTCGGCGGCTTTAAGCGATGAAAGAGAGATCGAGACAGGCACGGAGGCGCATTTCTCGAGTATTTCATCAAAAAAACTGCAGCTTGCCAGCGATGCTCCCATGAGAGCTATTCCTTCACCCTTTTCTATTGAGCTCTCAACACGGCTCATGACCTCCGGTCTGCCTGCCTCTCTGAATGTCCTGTATACATACGAAGCGGCGCAGAACCTGCATTTGCCGGTGCAGCCCCTGCTTATCTCGATTATGTTCCGGTCGTTGAAACAGTTACCCATGGAGTGAAGTACAGGACTGGAGCTGACACAGAAAGAACCCGCCTTTGCACATACATACTCAGAATGATCTTTTCCACCGGTCAGAGCATACGGAAACCTGCCTATAAGATCGAACACTTCCTCTCTCGTGCCTAATTCCAGCATTGAAATGATATCCTGCTCCATGCACTCACCCTCTCCTGTGAAAACCGCATCAAATATCAGTTTCAGCGGTTCGGGATTGAGCATGACAGCTACTCCTCCGGCTATGAGTATGGGGAACATCCCTTTTTCCCTGTCCTTCTTTAAAAGAGGTATCCTGCTCCTTTCAAATATTTTTACAAGATTGAAAAAGCTCAGTCCGTATGAAACCGATACAAAGACAAAAGGGGAACGGTCGAGTCTGCTTCCGTGAATGACACCTGTTTCTGAATCGAGCGTGATCAGATCCGGAGAGTATTTTTCAAACGCATTAAAAAACCAGTGCACGGCAAGGTTTGATAATGCGATATCTCTGTTTTCAGGATAGATGAGAACAGGCCTCACAGACACGGCTATCTTATCTTTTCTATTGATATCTTTTCAGTTTTCTTCTCCCCGGCGGTCTCGACAACCCTCCCTTTTCTCAAATAGGCCGGTATGTTTTTGTCGTCAGGATCGAAATTCCTGTCATCCATGACTTCAAGTTCATCATCAAGGCTGACTATTTTCTCTTTTAGTATCGGAATCTCTTCATGGTCGTCGCCGGTTTTCATGTTCGATGATGCTGCAGGAGCAAGCTCCTCCATGATTATCTCCATTTGCGGTTCCGCAGGATCGGCCTGGAAAACATCGTGTTTTTCATTATTTCCCACATCAAATATAGTGCCCTGGTCCTTTGCTTCGAACTTGGCCTTCGGTTTAGGAACATTCACGGAACTTGAACACTCCTCTGTGGCTTCTGCAACTATAAGAGCATAGACCCTGTCACACGATTCGTTCATGGATGCGCCCCATATCAGGTCGCCATCTTCATGGAGCTGTTTTGAAAGGAATTCGACAGCATCGGCGAACTCTTTCATCGGAGTCCCTGCCCCGCCGAAATGGAGAAGCATTTTTTTCGATCCTGATATCGTGAAATCGGCAAGCAGCGGATTGTTCAGGGCCTCTTTAACAGCATTTATCGCAGCACCTTCGCCTGTGGCACTGCCGAAACCGAACATTGCAAGCCCCATGTTCCTCATTGTCTCTCTCACATCCGCGAAATCCACATTGACATAGGATTTGTTGCAGATCAGCTCGGACAGGTTCCTCACAGCGTATATAAGGACCTCGTTCGGTTTTTTGAACATGTCGAATGTCATATCGTCATCATTTGCAATATCAAGGAGCCTCTGATTCGGAATGACAACCATGGTGTCAACATTCTTTCTGAGAGCTTCCATTCCGTCATTTGCATATTTATGTTTCTTCCTGGCCTCGAAATTGAACGGTTTTGTAACTATTCCTACAGTGAGGATGCCCATATTTCTTGCAACTTCAGCCACTACAGGTGCGGCGCCCGTGCCTGTTCCTCCTCCCATTCCAGCAGTAATAAAAAGCATATCAAGCCCTTCGAGGGACTGAGCTATTGCGATCTTACTCTCTTCAGCAGCCTGTCTGCCTATCTCCGGAACTCCGCCTGCCCCCATGCCTCTTGTAAGGTCAGGACCGAGCTGTATCCTTACATTGGCCTTAGTTCCTTCAAGGGCCTGAACATCTGTGTTCGAAGCGATTATAAGGACATCATTGAATATCGAATACTTTGAGACTCCTTCCGAAACGGCATTGTCACGCTCTTCGCACATCATGTCAACAGCATTGCAACCGCCGCCGCCGACACCGACAACCCCGATCTTCACAACTACGCTTTTTGAAACCGCTGCCATTTCCGCCTCCAAAGTTATTTATTCAAAAAATCTTCTGAAAAATTCACCGAGCCTGCTCATGAAACCGCTTCCCTTGTCCTTGAAGCGCATCTTCCCTCTTTCAGCGAAATAATTGATTATTCCGACCGAAGTTGAGAAAGAAGGTGAGCTCAGCACATCCTTAAAACCGCTCGAAGCTTCATTTATCTTCGGTTTTCCTATCCTGACAGGCTGTTCAAACACATCTTTTGCCAGAGACTGGATATCCTTCAGTTCAGAGGTGCCGCCGGTAAGCACGATATTGGTCTGTATCAGACTTTCCTTCATTTCCTCGTTCAGCCTTTTTCTCACGGCCATAAGGATCTCTTCGACTCTCGGAGCGAGCACGCTTGCAAGGAAATGGACCTTTTTGACCTTTTTCTCTTCGGTGCCAATTATGCTGACCTCTATCTCCTCATCGCTTGCTACGAAGTCGGGTCTTGCGCTTCCGAACCTGCATTTTATCCTTTCAGCTTCCATCGGAGGTATTCTCATTGCATAGCTGATATCGGTGGTAATGAACTTGCCACCCATCGGAACAACAGATGTATACACCGGATCACCTTTGTGGTAGACAGTGATATCTGTAGTACCCTCACCTATGTCAATAAGCGCTACACCGAGCTGTTTTTCATCCTCTTCAAGAACAGCCCATCCGCTTGCTATGCCGTTCACAAGGACATCTTCGACCCTGAGCCCGGCATCTTCGACCGATTTTGCGAGGTTCTTCAGCATGGCAGATGAGGATGTCAGGATGTGAACCTTGACCTCAAGCCTTCTGCCTGCCATCCCTTTCGGGTTCCTTATCCCTGCCTGATCATCGACGACGAACTCTCCTATTTCGACATTTATTATCTGCCTGTCGCTGGGGAGACTTATGTTCCTTGCCTGTTCAATAACACGGTCGATATCGGTCTGAGCGACCTCTCTGCCTCTTACAGTGACAACACCGTGACTGTTCATCGACGCGACATGGTCACCCGACAGACCTATATAGACCGATTTTATGTGTATATCGGCTATCTTTTCGGCTTCCGCAATGGATTCCTGAATAGATCTCGTGGTGGCCTCCATATTTACCACATTACCGGCTATTATGCCGTTGTCGTTCCTTGCGACACCCTTTCCGATGAACTGGACCTTTCTGTCACTTTCTATTTTTGCGACAAGAGTTGTAACTTTTTTCGTACCCACATCCAAAGCTACAATAATGTTGTCATTCTTAGGCATCATTTCCTCTCTTTATATTTTGAACCATTTTCCCTACAACAACTCTGATCTTTCTGTCTTTTTCATTCCTTTCAAAGATATATTCTCCGGCCCATTTATTTTCGCTCATGAACTTGTTTGCAATGTTCATGAATGATGTTCTCATCTCATCGATCTCGGCAGGATCTGATACTTTACCGAAATGTATGGCCGACCTGAGCGACCCTGAACCTTCACAGTCTGCAATGAATCCTGCTGTAGTCTCAAATCTTATGCTTGATACAGAACATATCGATCTGCAATTTTTCCAGCTGTCAGTTATCGATACTGCTGTTTTTATCTTCTCCTCCCTGTGTTCCTGAGTTACAGAATCGTAGTCAATGTGAAAGAAAGGGAGCGTACCGTCAGTCTCTCCCGGAAACGCCTTTTTAAAAACAATCCCTTCCGAATCAGCGAACCACATTGTGAAAAGGTCTTTTATGGACCCTTCCGACTCAACCTTTTTCCTGCTGTTCACAATAAGGACAGGTTTATATTCAACAATTGCAACTCTCACTGAATCGGGGAATATCTTCTTGACCGTGGCGCTCTTTATCCATCCGTTTGACATAAGGTAAGATTCTATCTTTCTTTCATCCACCTCGAACCAGCTTTTCTCTCTGTCAAGTCCTGAAATAAGAAGAACCTCCTCACTTTCAACCATTGAATTGCCTGTTATCTCCACCCTCTCAGGGCCGACTTTAACCATATCGCTCTGCTTCCAGTCAGAGATGAGTCGCGAGCATATTGTAAAAAAAGCGACAAAAAGAAATGTCACGGCATATATGAGAAATGCATACAGCAGAGCGTATGCTATTTTGGCCGCTTTTTTCAGCAATTGAGCGCCTCTTCCATCAGTTTTTCTATTAAGTTAAGGTATGTTATCCCTCTTTTTCCTGCTATCATCGGTACAAGCGAGTGTGATGTCATTCCCGGCAGTGTATTTATCTCCAGCATCACATAATCATCTCCGCTGACAATGAAATCGCTCCTTGAAACACCTTTACATCCTATCGCCTTATGAAGTCTCAGTGCGGCATCGCAAATCTCTCTGCTCGCTTTTTCACTGTAATCGGGATCGACAACATATTTTGTTTTATCACTCAGATACTTCGACTCAAAATCATAAAATTCGTTCGCAGGGATTATTTCAACATCGCCGAGCACTTCGTTCAGCAGTATTGCTACATTTATTTCCCTTCCTTTAAAGAACTGTTCACAGAGATACACCATTCCCGGTTTCAGGAGTTTTGCTGTTTCATTCCATAGATCTTCATTTTTTATAATATAAACTCCTCTGCTGGAACCGTTAACAGGGTCCTTTATAACGAATGGATAGTGCATCGGGGCCGGCATCCCTTCTTCAAATACAACGCTCATACCTGAAGCCACCTTAATGCCGCATTCCTTCATCATCGCCCTTGCAATGATCTTGTTCATTCCTGCGGCACTGGCACATACTCCTGAATTGGTATAAGGGATCTTCATCATTTCAAGAAGACCCTGAACCGTTCCGTCCTCGCCGTATTTTCCATGAAGACCGTTCACAATTACATCAGGTTTGAACTCTCTGAGCCGGATGTCAAGATCAAAGCCGGCATCGATGAACACGGCGTTCACATATCCCCCGTTCACGAGTGCTTCATGCATCTTGTGACCTGTTTCAAGGCTGACAGATCTTTCATCCGACATCCCGCCTGCAATGACCGCTATCCTCATTTCCTTTGAAATTTTACGCATACCAGTATTTCACCTCTAACTCCAGATTTATATTGAACATTTTCAAAACTCTATTCTGAGCTTCATCCTTCAGCCTGCAAAAATCATCAAATGAGGCACCGCCATTATTTATCACGATGTTGGCATGTTTCGGGCTTAGACATGCACCGTTCACCTCATATCCTTTCATTCCGGCTTTTTCAAGAAGACTGCCTGCAGGTTCAATATCGGGATTTTTGAAAAGTGAGCCTGCGCTGGGTTTTGTTATACGCATTCTCTTTGAAAGATAATAAAGCACCCGTTTCCTCACATTTTCAGGAGAATCTTTAACAAGTATGAGATCCGCCCCGTATATCACATACGGTGCTTCAGGGGCGTTCTTCAATGTTCTGTAACCGAATTCAGGAATGAACATCGACACAGCACCCTTTCTGACATAGTAGACCGAACCGCAGACATCGTCCCATGAAGAATCCTTAGGCGCCGCATTTCCTGATATCGCTCCGCCCACAGTGCCCGGAATGCCTGCCATAAACTCAAGACCGGAAAGACCGTTTTTAACTGAGTAGTCTATCACTTTGTTTATAGGCGCACCTGCAGGCATGAATGTCCTGACAGCATTCTCACTCACATCCTCTGTGCTGCTCGTACCTATCATCGATCCCATGTACAGAACAGGCTTTTCAAGTTTTCCTGCGACTATGTTGCTTCCTCCGGATATCACCCTGAAATCGTCAAACTCATAAGAAAATCTCACTATGTCATCTATAGATTCAGGAAAATAAAGATCACCGGATGCATCTTTTATTTTCAATGTAAGAAGATTTGAAAGAATGGCCCCTTTCTTAAGCTTCATTTCTCCACCAGCATCCTGAAAATATCATTAAGGTCGCCCGCTCCTGCCGAAACAAGTGCCGATATATGCATCCTGTCAATATTATCTCTAAAAAAATCAGCCGCGGCGTTCAGGCTGTCAAAATAATACACATCTCCGCCCAACATTCTGATATCATTGTATAGTTGAACAGAATCAGCGCCCTCCATTTTCTCACCTGCTGAATAAACAGGGAGAATGAATAGCGGCTCCACTCCTTTCAGAACTTCCATGAAACTGCTGTAAAAAGCAGTAAATCTCGATATCCTGTGAGGCTGGAAAATCAGCCCGAAACTGCCGAATTTCCTATCGGCCTGATCAATGAGGGCTTTCAGTTCCGAAGGATGATGTGCATAATCATCTATCAAAGCGATGCCTTTGAACTCTCCTGCCGGCTGGAACCTTCTGTCGACAGCCGGAATGGAGTTCCAGAACTCGCGGTAATCAATTGCGGGAAGCATTCTGCCTGCACAAGCAAGATAGTGTGCACTGGCAAGAAGTGCGCTGGCCCTGTTCTGCAGGACATGGACCGGCTCTTTTACGGACCCTATCTCAATGTCCTCTTTTCCAAAAACCATGTAATAAGCACCGTTCCTGCTGAAAAAATCAAAACCCGAAGCGTTCTGGAAGGAGGTCTGTTCAACGATCTCCCGGACCGAAGGAAAAGACTCGGCTGAGAATGTAGTATACAGAGAATCGCTCAGTGAGAAACCCCTTCCCGTTATGAGCTTTCGTGGCTTTCCTGCGATCAGATACCTTTCAAAAGACTCAAGCATTGATTCAGGAGTCTTATAGAAATCGGCATGTTCATGCTCCAGGTTGTTGATAACCAGTATCTCCGGCATTATTTCAAAGATGGAACCATCGCTTTCATCAAGCTCTATGACATACGGAACTCCTGCTGAAATGCTTGAAACTCCTCCGCATTTACCCCCTGCATATACCGAAGGATCGCAGCCGGCAGCTTTAAGTATATGGTATGTCAGCCATGTCGTGGAGGTCTTTCCGTGACTTCCTGCTATACCTATAACAGGCCTGTTCTCCATCATCATTGCAAGGAATGTGCCTCTTGACACTATTTTTACACCTCTTTTAACTGCCTCCCGTACATCTTCACAGGTGTCCGGCACCGCACTTGACCGCACAAGCATGTCAACACCTTCAATGTGTTCTGCCGAATGCCCTTCATAGCACGGGATGCCCTTTTCTTTAACCATTTTAAAATAAGGGCTTACCTCTCTGTCGCAGCCTGAAACATCGTAGCCGAAAGATCTTGCCATGAGACACAGACCGCTCACTCCGCTACCGCCTATTCCTGCAAAATGGATGTGCATCATCTCCCTTCCAGAATTACTCTTTCTATATCTTCGGCCACTTTCAATGCGGCCCTTTCGAACTGCAGTTTCGCTATGTTCTGCTTAACCGCATCATTTCTTTCAATAAAAGATGTCAGCTCGGAATATAGTTTTTTTGTCCTTATTACCATTCCGCCAGAATCCTCGACCAGATATCCGCATCCCTTTTTTGAAAGAAGTATCCCGTTGGCCTTCTGATATCTGTCAACTTCAGGCGGAAGCGGCAGAAAAACTCCCGGCTTATGGTTGGCCAGAAGCTCAGAAACAACATCGGCAGTCGGTCTGCAGATGACTATATCCGCCGTCTTATAATATTTTCCACGGTCCTCATACTGCATGTAGCATAATGCCTCGACTTTGAGCTCATCATAGAAACGCTGTATGGAAGCGACCTCTTTCTCTCCTGTTTCCTGAAGAACGAAGAACTCCTTTCTCATTTCGGGATATTTTCTGAAGAGGTTCCTTACCAGTTCATTTATCGAATTTGAATTGTGACGGCATGTAAAGATGACAAGGAGCTTCTTATTAGTCGGAATGTTCCTTGCTGTAGCAGTGACTGCATCTTTTTCTACAGGTATTCCTGTCACGATAGCCTTTGTTTTGTCAACACCGCTTAAAAGCTCGGCAAACGGCAGATATATTCTCTTTGCGACAGGAATGGCTTCCATGTTTGAGGTGGAGAACTGGGCGTTCTGTTCAATTATGAACACAGGAAGGTTAACCTTTACAGCAGCGTCAATTACAGGGATAGCACTTACTCCGCCCATTGTGAGCACACCGTTTATGTGCTTGTCGCCTACCAGCTTGATCACATCTTTTGCAATTTTCTTTCTGTTCAATGAACGGAGAAAATTGCCTATCGCACCTTTGCGCTCAGCAAATTTGGGGAGAGTCACCACTTCGTAACCTTTGCTTTTTATCTTTTTTTCAAATTCCGATCCCGGTGCGAACGAGAAAACGGCCTGAACACCCCGTTTTCTAAGTATCTCTGCGACCGCAAAAGCGGGCTTGAGCCTTTCTTTACTGTTCACGCCTGTCACCAGGATTATCCTCTTGGTCTCGAACCTTTCTCCACCGCTTTCCATGCCATCCTCCCTGATCATCCGCTGTAACGGTTGTCTGTCGTCACCGCATTTAAAATAAACCCTACCATCATCGAGTACGCGAGCAGAGCGCTTCCGCCGTAACTAATGAACGGCAGAGGCACCCCTTTGTTCGGCAGACATGATGTGACAACACCGAGATTGATGAGTGTCTGTAGAGCAAGGAGCATGACAAAACCGGCGATCACATAAAAACCGAACCTGTTATGGACGGTCAATGCAAAGTAACTGCCGGTAACGAACATCAGGAGGAATAGCAATATTAAAAAAGTAACGCCGAAAAAACCGAATTCTTCGCCGATTATGGCGAAAATGAAATCCGTATGGGCCTCAGGGAGATATCTGAGCTTTTTCTGTGAATTCCCGAACCCCACACCGTCAAGACCGCCTCTGCCCAGGGATATTTCACTCTGAACCTGCTGATAACCTATGTTCTGGCTGTATTCCCAAGGGTTGAACGATGCCTTTATCCTGTTGAGACGGTATGGTTTCATGAGTACGAGAAATGCCGTCCCGAGGATTGCAAGGATAAGAAGCACTACAAAGTATTTATATCTCATTCCGCCCATTAAAAGGAGAAAAAGAGAGACCGCAAATATGATCAGCCCCGTGCCGAGATCTTCAAACGCTATGAGAGAGACAACGATAAGCACAACCGTGAAAGGATATACCAGTTCTTTAAGTATACCGATCCTGTCCCTTTTGTTGCAGATCACCTCGGAAAGATAGAAAATGACAACTATCTTTGCGAACTCCGACGGCTGAAGCATCATGAAATGGAGATCTATCCACCTTTTAGACCCGTTCACTTCAGTTCCGATTATATAAGTCGAGATCAAAATAAGTATTGTCAGCAGAAGTGCATATTTTATCCATGAACGGACAGCCTCAAGATTTACAAGATAGCTGGCTATGAAACCGGCACAGGCTATAAGAAGGTTCAAAGCCAGGTTTTTAAGCAGCGGGAATGCCGCATCAGAGACTGAAGATGCATTGAAAAGGCGTATATTAAAGACCATCACCATCCCGAATATGACAAGAAAGAAAAAAATGGAAAAATAAAGTTTGAACGCTCTTGTCATGCGTTAAGGCTCCTCTTGAGATCCTTCACTTTGTTCCTGAAATCGATACCTCTTTCCTTATAATTTTTATACCAGTCAAAGCTTGAACAGGCAGGAGAAAGAAGAACTACGCCGTCATTTTTTGCAAGCATGAA
>JAKLDO010000061.1:0-8708 GCA_022703485.1 bacterium | reverse complement strand
TTTTTCTACCGCCTGGGACATGCTGTCAGCTTCTGTGACAGGGGCCGAAAAACCTTCAAAATATGTCTTTATCAAGTCCTTTGCCTGACCTATCAGCACAACACCCTTGCATTTTTTTTCTGCCAGATCGCGCAAGGGCTCGTAGCTTCCGCCTTTATCAACGCCGCCGAGAATGATGACAACCTTTCCGTCATCAAACCCTGCAAGGGACATTTCAGCGGCACCCACATTGGTACCCTTGGAATCATCATAAAAAGCCACTCCGTCAAATTTATCAACAAATTCAGTCCTGTGGGGAAGTGACTTGAACTTTGTAAGGCTTGCTCTTATTGTGTTTATATCTGTCACCCATCTGCTTACACCGAGGACAGAGGCCATTATGTTCTCCACATTGTGAATGCCGGTGAGATTGACATCCTCCATCTTTATTTCGTCATTCCTGATGAAGATGCTCCCGTTCCTGTATGTCACCTCGCCTTCACGGCTTATAGAGAAATATTTCTTTTCAACATTCACAGCCCTGCATGCAGCTACCAGAGGCTCATCGTTCCCGTTAAGCACAAGCAGTCCGTCAGGTTTTGTGAGCTTTGCAAGTTCAGCCTTTGTAAGAAGATAGCTTTCATAACTGCTGTAACGGTCAAGATGATCAGGGGTGACATTGAGGATCAGAGAGACATCAGGATGCAGACTTTTAAGTGTTTCAAGCTGGAAAGAGCTGACCTCGACAACAAAGAAGTCGTAGTCCATCAGGACCCCTTCGATCACGGGTTTGCCGATGTTACCGCACAGGAACACTTTATACCCGGCATCTTTCAGCAGGTCGGCTATTATCGAGACCGTTGTTGATTTTCCGTTAGTACCCGTGACAGCTATGACCTTCTCTTTTGTCACATATCTTCCGGCAAGCTCCATCTCACCTATTGTTTCAACACCGTCAGCTGCGAGTTTTAAAACAACAGGGTGGGTTGCAGGAACTCCGGGACTTAATATGGCGATGTCATACTTTTCGAACTGGTCGTAAAGTGAATATGTATTTTCAAAAGACTTAAGGACATCTCTGTTATCATCGAATATCGAAACTGAATATCCGGCTTTTTTCAGAAACACGGAAGCGGAGACACCGGACATCCCCATTCCGAGAACAAGCGCTTTCAAGAACGGCCTCCATATCAGAGAAGCTCAAAAAGTCTTTCCAGTCTGTTGCCTCTTGAACCCTTCAAGAGGAACACACCCTCCTCCGGAATAACTGCTGCAACATCGGCAACATCCCCCAGAAAGAGCACCTTTTTTTCATTCAAAAAATCGGGTCTTATTTTTTCGAACTCACAACCTATCAAAAAAACCCTTTCTACTAGATTAAGAGTTTTTAAATAATTTACAAGTTCTCCGTGCATTTTTTTTGAAAAATCTCCGAGCTCGAACATGCTTCCAAGTATCAGATATGTTTTATTTTCACCTGCACAGGCATATTTTTTATAGAAACTTTCCACCGACTTTTTCATTGATTCCGGATTTGCATTGTAACAGTCAACAATGAATTTCCTTGAACCTGTTACTTTTATCTCACCTCTCAACCCCGGTATCTCAAAGTTCTGATAACTTTTTACAGGATCGGGGGAAATGCCTTCAGCCGCTTCAACTATTTTTGAGGCAGTATGGATGTTTTCAAGCATATATTCAGGAAGTTCCGGAAGTATTGAAGAGAGTTGCGATGATCTTTCCATATCATAGACTTTGATATTTCTCGTGCTTTTGTTCTTTTCCACCCATTCCGATATGTATCTGTCCCTTATGTTTGCAACAGGGACCCCTTTCGAGAACTCGAATATTTCAAGTTTGGCTTTTGCAAGGTCTGCCTGCGAGTTGAAATTTCCGATGTGGGCGGTACCTATATTGGTTATGACAGAAAAATGAGGATCTGCTGTCTTTACAAGGTGTTCTATCTCACTTGCGTGATTCATTCCCATTTCAAGGACAAGGTAGTCGGCGTTCATGGGCGTATTCAGGATAACTATCGGCAATCCGAGATGATTATTGAGGTTTCCCGTTGTAGCATGGACCGTTTTAGCCATTGTTCTGAGCATCGAGACTATCATTTCCCTTGTCGTCGTTTTACCGCTGGAACCTGTCAGCGCAATTACTCTGCCCCTGAATTGAGATCTCCTCTCCTTTGCAAGCACTGTCATAAATTCAAGAACATCGGGCACTGAAATGTATCTTTCATGATCGAAACTGCCGCTCGATCCGGCGCACCATACACCTTTTTCAAGAAGCTCAGGAATGTAGTCGTGTCCGTCAGTCCGCTCTCCTTTGAATGCAAAGAACATCGACCCTGCACCGCATTTCCTTGAATCAATGGTCACACCGCTGATTATGGCAGGCGTGAGCGATCTGTTTATTCCAAGCTGTGAGAGTACCTTTTCAACCAGATGTGTTGTGAACATGCTGCAACTCCTCAAGATAGTTTTCAACCTCTTCCTTATCTGAGAAAAATCTCTTCCCTTTCAAAGTGATCTGATAGTTTTCCGCCCCTTTGCCTGCAATAAGGACTATATCACTGTCCTTTCTGAGGTCCATAGCCCTTCTGATGGCGGTCCTTCTGTCATGGATGACTTCTATCACACTATCTGCGGGATTGCAGCCTTCAAGGATCTCGCTGATTATCGTTTCCGGATCTTCAGTTCTCGGATTATCGTCTGTCAATATGACTATATCGCTCAATCTTGTTGCAACCCCGCCCATGACGGGTCTTTTGCCTCTGTCTCTGTCTCCGCCTGCACCGAAAACCGTTATGATCCGCCCTTCCATCCCCAGCCCTGTAAGAGTTCTCAGAACATTTTCAAGAGCGTCAGGAGTATGTGCATAATCAATATATACAGGATATCCTTTAACTTTTTCAAGCCTGCCCGGAACAATGATGCCTCCGGAAACATTTTCAAAACAGTATTGAGCATCTGCGATAAGAGCTGCGCAGGCAAAGGCGGAAGCGGTATTGTAGACATTGAACAAACCTGCAAGGGGAATGTGAACATCCCTTTTTTCATTACCGTATCTGAACTCGACATCACTGCCGTCAAGACCTGTCCTTTTAACATTTATGAAGAAAAAGGCTGATTCATCCTTTGTAGATATCGCCAGTTTGTTAATGTTATCAGGTAGTTCTCGGAACAGTCTTGCACCGTATCCGTCATCTATGTTTATCACAGCAGTGCCGCCCGGCTTCAGATGTTTTGTAAAAAGCTTTTTCTTTGCATTGAAATAATTTTCAAGGTTCTTGTGAAAATCGAGATGGTCCATGGTGAGATTTGTGAAGACAGCTATATCAAACTCTGTCTTTTCTATGCGCTCCTCTTCTATTGCGTGACTGCTGACCTCTGAAATAACAACTTCAACTGCACAGGACCGCATTTCATTTAAAAGAGAGAACCACTTCCAGTTCTGAGGTGTCGTATTGGGTGCATCAATGATCTTTCCTGCGAACCTGTACCCCAGAGTTCCTGTCACTCCGCAGCTGAACCTGCCTTTGAGGATGTTCTCGATTATGTATGTGGTCGAGGTCTTTCCGTTAGTACCTGTGACCGCTATCATTTTCATATTCTGCCATGTTCCGCCATAAAAAACAGGCGAAACAGCTTTTAGAAAAGCCTCTGTCGAGGAGACCCTCATGTATCTTTTCGCATCTATGTTGTCCTCTCCGACGATAAGAGATGCCCCTTTCTCCAAAGCGCTGTCTATAAATCTGTGTCCGTCCGAACTCCGGCCTCTGAGACAGAAAAATACGGTTCCGTGAGTCACCTCTCTTGAATCGGCAGTTATATTCAACAGTTCATCAGGGATACCTTCTGCCGGAGCTTTTATCATGAAAGGCTCCGCTATTTTAAGGAGATCATTCGTTCTCATCTGCCGGCTCTTCCGTCTGAAGTGTTATTACCGTACCGAACGGAACATATTTTCCGGGTTCAGGATACTGTTTTACTACTTTTCCTGCGGCATCTCCGGAGAAGAGAATGTCAAGACCCGCCCTGTTTGCGGACTGAAGTGCTTTTGAGGCATCATTTTTGAGGAAATTCGGGACTTTTATATATTCCATTGAACTTTGGGGTTCTTTCGGAGAATCAGGATCGTTCTCTACCGATCCGCCTGTCGTATCCGATGCGGCGACATCAGGGATAACATATCTTTCACTTTCCTTTTTATCAACAAATATTCCCTGTATCGGAAGAGCTCTTTCAGCGATCCTTTTAAATAGAGGAGCCGCCACCGTACCGCCGAACTCCCTTCCGGCAGGTTCATCAATGACGGTCATTATGACAAAAGCGGGATCATTGCTCGGAACCGCACCTATGAAAGAACATACCGATTTCTGCTGTGAGTACTCTTTTTTCACAAAATCGAAAACTTGGGAAGTGCCTGTTTTTCCTCCGACTTTTATGCCTCTTAATGCGGCGCCCTTTGCTGTTCCTTCTTCAACGACCCCTTCCAGCATGCTCACCATCTGTTTGTCTGAATTATAATTGAAGCTTATCCTTTTCGGTTCAGGAACTGTCTGGAAAATGATCTTCCCGTCTTTGGGATTTACGACCTTATCAACAAGCACAGGCTGCCACAGCACCCCGCCGTTATATATTGATGAATATGC
Organism: bacterium; assembly: GCA_022703485.1. Taxonomy (GTDB): domain Bacteria; phylum UBP6; class UBA1177; order UBA1177; family UBA1177; genus JAKLDO01. Next base: position 4,069 of record JAKLDO010000061.1, on the reverse strand, counting down.
CCTGACCATCTGAACCATGTTCGTTGAAACACCCTGTCCGAAAGAGATGGTCCCTTTATCTATCGGATACCACTTGGAATGGTGCCGCAGGGCCGTGAAAGATTCACCGGGTATGTTTATTTTCGTTTTCTGACCGAAACCGAACATCGAGAAATAATCATACAGCTGTTCCTTACTGAGCCTGTCTGCAAGCTTTATCGTGCCTATGTTGCTTGACTGGACAACTACATCTTTAATGCTCATGTACTGATTGGGATGGGAGTCCCTCACCCATTTCCTTCCGAATTTGAACTTGCCGTTCTCGCCGTAGATCATTTCGCCCGGCTTGGCAAGGTTTTCATTTATTACGGCAAGTATGGAGAACACTTTAAAGGTGGAACCGGGCTCAAAAAGGTTTGCTATCGTGAAATTCCTTCTGTCTTTGGGAGAGAACTTAAAATAATTATCAGGTTCATATGTCGGATAGTTTGCCATTGCAAGTATCTTGCCTGAGGAAGGCTCCATTACAACAACTCCTCCCCATGCAGCTTTGGTCTTCTCCATCATTGCTGCAAGCTCTTCCTCTGCAATGAACTGTATTCTGCTGTCTATTGTAAGATAAACATCTGCGCTCGGGTCGGTATCGATCTCCTTGTCTATTTCAAGTATGCTGTGTCCTGTTCCGGGTATTTTAAGTCTTCTAATGGTCCTTTCCTTGCCGGCAAGGAACTTATCATACGCCATCTCTATCCCTTCGAGTCCTACATCATCGTTCCTTTGAACAAATCCGAGAACATTAGCCAGCATTCTTCCCTGCGGATAGACCCGCCTGTATCCTTCATAATATATAACAGCGCCGAAATCGTTAAGAATGCTAGTCAGTTTTTTGTATTCCGGTGTTTCGGTCTTTTTCTGAAGTTTGAGTTCGCGCAGCGTCTTGCGAACTGATCTTTCATGGTTTTTCAGAGCCTGAACCGTTTCATACTCAGCATTCTTCATGACGAAATGAAAATTGCCTTTTCTATGCATGATCTCATATGCTTTTTTCGGGTCTATGCCGGTAGTTTTTGAAAGAATGACCGCCATTTCATCCTTTTCGACAACACCCTGAGGATCGACCGCGATGTCCATTTTGGCTTCACTCATAACAAGAGGTTCACCGTTCCTGTCGAATATGGAGCCTCTTTTTCCTTTTACGGTCTTAACCTTTTCATCGTGCTTGACCGAATATTCCTGAAGTTTCTGATGTCTGACGACTTGAATAATGTATGCCCTGTAAATAAGGAGAACGAAAGCTATTGAAAGCAGTATGGAAACTGCAAGATATAACTTATTCTCCCTTGACAAGAAAAAACTCCATGATCAGTTCAGTTCAAGAACTTTATCCGATGTCACAACGCTCAGCTGGAGCTCGCCCGCCTTCTTCATAAGCTCCTTCGATGAGATCATTTTGTAATACCTGTTGTCGATCTCGTTCTTTTTGAAAGACAACTCTCTGTTTATATCGAGCTTTTTAATAATTTCAACATTCTGTGAATTTCTATATGCCTTGAGGTAGCTGTCAAAGAGCATCAGTGAACCTGCTATCATCACCATCATTACATACAGGAACACCTCGTTGGTAAAAAAAAGGAGTTTTGTCTTTATTTTCCTTGTGCAGAAAATAGACTTTCCTGTCTTTTCGCTCTTTTCTTCGCTCACATGTACGAATTCGGTCATGACACCACCTCTTTAATATAGTTAATGCTTCCTTAAAACTCTTAGTTTGGCGCTTCTGGACCTCGGATTTTCGGAGATCTCACCATCTGAAGGCTGAACCATTTCATCCACATCCACCCTGCCGTAAATATACGGCCTGCCTTTATCACTCTCAGAGTAAAAAGGCAGGCTGTCCCTTCTATCACGGAAAAACCTTTTCACTGCACGGTCCTCTGTCGAATGGAAAGTTATAACACCCATCACTCCTTCCGGAGCAAGGGCCACAAAAGCCTTTGCAAGCATCTTCTCAAGCTGTCCTATCTCATCGTTAACAGCCATCCTGAGCGCCATGAAAACCTGCGTTGACGGGTCCAGTCCTGCTTTGCCGAATCGTTTGGCCTTTCTTATCTCATTTGCGAACTGAAGAGTCGTTGTCATTCCATCTTCAGCACACTTTTTCAATACTCTGGCGATCCTTCCCGACTCTCTTTCCTGTGCATATTCGCTCAGGATATTCCTCAGTTCGCCCTCTGAGCTCTGCTTTACCAGATCAAGCGCTGTCATTGAAGCGTCCCGGTCCATTCTCATATCGAAAGGCCCGTCCTGACTTACAGAAAAACCCCTTGAAGGAGTGTCAAACTGGAAACTGCTGACACCGAGATCTGCAAAAATGATATCGGCACTTTTTATTTTCAGGAGGAAAAGAACCTTATCCAGATCGCTGAAACCGGACCTTACGACAGTCACATTGCTGTTATCCTTGAATTTATCCTTAAGAAATTCGACAGCATCCCCGTCTCTGTCCATAAGCACTGCTCTGATACCTGGGTTATCGGCAATTATCCTCTCGGCGTGTCCGCCGCCGCCGGATGTAAGATCGATATAGACAGACGGGTTTTTCACTTTCAGGCCGCTTGCAACCTCTTCGATCATTACCGGTCTGTGCGAAAATTTCATTCACCCCTTCCAGCCAGATCCTTTCTGGCTTTGTTCATAAGATCGAAAACCATGTCAAAATCAGCTTCGTCAACACTTTCAGCCTTTTCAAGAAGTTCCTTTGACCATATCTGAACGGTCTCAATACTTCCCAGAAGCACGACATCCTTATCTATCGCTGCATGATCTATCAGCGATTTTGAAAGTCTCAATCTGTTCTGATTATCAAGCTCTATTGTCTCAGCAGAGCCGACATACCACTTCATGAACTTGTTCTTCAGCTTTCCTTCGGGGAAACTGTCAACAAGTTTCATTCTTTCACTCCACTTTGATATCGAAAAGACTTCAAGGTACTTTTCATCAAAAGCGAAGCCTTTTGTGACAACGATCTTTCCGCTTTCACCCAGATCAAGAGGCGCATACCATATCGAAGGGAACGGTATTCTCCCCTTAGGATCCAGCCTGTAATCTTTTCTGCCGTGAAACAGTGTTTCTTTTGACATTTGTCACCACTCGTAAACCATTTGATACCACCTTTTACCACACGAAAACACAAAAAGCAAATTTTTTTACATATAATTTTTTACTTTAAATAACTGTGCCGACTTAAAAAATTGATTTAAGACATCACAATGCTAAAATCACCTAACATTTGAACTAGTCAGCTTGCGGAGTTAAAATGGCAATTAAAGTAGGTCAGTATTTTATTGAAATGGGACTTGTTACACCTAAAAACATCGAAGAAGCTCTTGAATATCAGAAAACGCATCATGACTATCTTGGAGAGATACTCCTGCAGATGGGACTGATAAAAGAGATCGACCTTCTGCACTACCTTTCCAAGCGGTTCAATGTGCAGTATGTATCTTCTGAAAAAATGGAAAAGATGCCTATTGAAAAGCCTACAGATGTCATACCTGAAAAGCTTGCTCTGGAAAAGAACATTTTCCCTCTGAAATACTCTTTCAGCAGTTACAAACTAACCCTTCTCACTTCAAAACCGCAGGACATCGTTCTTTTCGATGATCTGAAAGTACTCCTGACCGGAGTTAACACGGTAGTTCCTGTCGCTGCCACATCCAAAGCGCTCAAGGCTCTTATTTTCAAGCAGTACAAGGGTGACATGTCTGCTTTTGAGCGGCTCGTGAAAAAAGGGTTCGATGTCAACATCCTTATGCCGGGCAATGAAGCTGTCATAGGTTTCGGTACCAGCGGGGATATAAGCAGTTCGGTAAAACAGATAATAACCAGCGATAGCGAGAACGACAGTAACGATAAGGGTAAAAGCTTCTCGATGATACTCAATCAGGGAGAGATCATAAACACGGGTGAAAAATCGTCTATGACCGCTTCCATGATAAGCATGATGCCGGGACTGGCAAATGAGAAACAAAGCCAGGCGATAGAACTGATGCGGCTTTTCACAAACCTTCTTCAATACGACAGGGACGACTTA
>JAKLDO010000060.1 GCA_022703485.1 bacterium | reverse complement strand
CAGAGCCTGTGCCTGTGCTGACGGCCTTGAAATCGGTTTCAGGCGCAGAAGTCCAGAATGTCCCTTCATCCCAGGAATCAATACCTATGAATTTTGCATTTATGAAATTCAGCGCGGTTATGGATTCTTCAACTGTGTGATATGGAATGTTCCATGTGAAGTGCGCACCGTAATCCGTAAAAGCTTCGTCGCTGAGCATTATGATAATCGGCATGGCATCATTTCTGAAACATGCTCCGCCGATATTTCCTTCGGTTCCGGTGCAATCCACAGCGGGAATCTCAGGAATGTAATCACCGACCACATCACATTTGTTGGAACTTACATAAGTTGTCGCAAAATGGAAACTTCCGGTATATCCGTCACCTGTGGCAATTTGATAAAGAGCTTCCTGATGAGGCTCCCATCCGCAAAGAGAACCGGTCTGCAAGGCATTAACTGCCGCAGAGGTCTGTAATGTATCTGTAGTTATCGGTTGAACAAGTGAAAAAATAGTATCAGTGTACTGCAGCGTTCCTGTGCCGGAATAATTTGTACCGGCAGTAGAATCCCAGTATCTTGAAAGCGCTTTCCAGTCATCAAAAGTGGCAAGTCCGAAACCTGCATCAGTTATATTTGCACTGATTCCGTCAATGATTTTTGCAGATATTCCGCTCTTGATATTTGCACTTTCCTCTGACATTGAATCAGAAAGATCGAAAAGTATCAGAATATCCACCTTTTCAACACTGGTTTTGAATTTCAGGGTCCTTGTTTCATCTGCCGGAGCATTGTAAGGCAGTTTCACATAGAAATCATCTTCCGGAATTCCTGACTGGTCATCAAGAGGATCGGTTCCGAACTCGACCTCTGCAAGATCATCGAAACCGTCATCGTCACTGTCCTGTTTGAGCGGATCGGTCCCGAGATCTTTTTCCTGACTGTCAAGAAGTCCGTCATTGTCAGAATCAAAATCCACATAATCAGGAATATTGTCATTTTCCGTATCACGGCTCGGAATAGAAGGACTTTCCTCACTATCGAGATATCCGTCACCGTCACTATCGGTATCTCTGAAATTCTCTATCCCGTCCTCATCGGTATCCAGAACACCTTCAAGCATGTCGGGAATTCCGTCATTGTCACTGTCAGTATCATTGAAATCAGGGTCGCTGTCAGCATCCGAATTTGTCAGATCCCCGTCCTTTGCTTCGATACAGTTGGGAATTCCGTCAGAATCCTCATCTTTTTTGCACCAGCCTTCAGCACTCCTGAACTGTTCAGGGATCGTGTAGTCGCTACCGAAACAATCGCATTTCAAGGCGTAGTATGCATCATCCTCATCGGGTTCAGGATCGTTATTCTCATCTGCATCAACTTTATCTGCATCTTCATTTTCATCATTTCCGGAAATATCATCAGGCTCTTCAGACACGGCATCTCCGTCCGCGGCAATTTCATCTGCAGTATCATCAACTGCTTCATCAGGCAGAACGACATCATCTGGCAGGACCTGACTTTCGTCGTTTGTAATATCAGGAACTGCGGAATCGCCGTCATCATAGTTCTTTTCACTTTTTCCGCTTTCACAGCTTAAAAGTAACAACGCAAGCACGACCGGGATAAAAAGATCTCTCATTTTTTCCTCTCATCAGAGAATTAAAACATCGCATATTTTACCTATTACAGATAGTATTTGCAAGAAGTTGAAGCGTTATGGAAACATTGTAATGTACTGGATTACTTTTCGATTACCGTGACAAAACCGTCTTTCCCGCCTTTGTTTTCGCTGTTATCTAGTCCGCCGGTTGTGAATCCGCTGATGATGATCTTTCCGTTTGAGATATTTATGCTGTTCACAGATTCTTCTCCAGCTGTGCCCCAGATCTTTATTTCATCAAGATTGCCTGATGTATCTGACTTCATCAGGAATATATCGGATTCAATTTCACACAGCCTGTTCTTTCCGGCAGTTCCCGAAATGTAAATATTGTCTTTTTCATCTATTACTATTGATGTGGCCCGGTCTCCGTTTTCTGTGCCGAACTGCCTTGTCCATTTCTTTTTTCCTGTACTGTCCCACTTAGTAAGATATGCATCAGGGCAGAATCCGCCGGGGCAGTCAGCTCCGAGGTGGATGTTTCCGTCAATCGGTCCGAATGTGTAACCTGTAACAAAAATATCACCTGCGCTGTCAACCGCAATTCCGGTCGCAGAATCAATCTCTTCTGATCCCCAGATTCTTGCCCACTGTTCTTCAAGGTTCACATCTAGCTTTAAAATAATGCTGTCGGGAACTCCCTGCTCATAAACAGCAAGATCCCCATAATTCCAATACACCTTTCCTGTTACATATATATTTCCATTGTTGTCACCGGATATCCCGAAACCTTCTATCCTTTGTCCCCACTGCTCTATCAGTATTTTATTTCCGTTTTTATCCCATTTACCCACGAACATATCTCCACTTCCAAAACCTTCTGAAAATTTGTTATCATCGATCGAACCGAGTGTCCCGCCTGTCAAATAAATACTACCGCTACTTTCGATCCACAACCCGTTCACCCAGTCATCATTATCAGATCCGGCAGTTTCTGCCCACAGTTTTTTTCCAGTTTTATCAATCTTCATGACGAATATGTCACCTACCCCGAGCCACTGATTTTCTTCAAAATCACCCCATGTCGTTCCGGATAAAATTAAATTTCCATCAGAATCTATCTGGGCTGTTGTCAGATAATCCCATTTGTCTGAACCAAAATATTTTGTCCATTCAAGGGTTCTATCAGCTTTATATTTTGCAACAAAGACATCCTTTTCACCTTTATTTTTTATTCCTCCGATGCTTCCCCATGAATTTCCGGCAACAAAAAGATTTCCATCTGAATCAGTAAATGAAAACACAACTTCATCATCTTTTTGCGAACCGATTTGAACAGTTTCTCTAACAGATTCAGCGCCTTTTGTGACCGCCAGATCAGGCTTAGGATCAAGATAAAAGTATCCAATCTCTTTAAAAAACGTATCTGTATATACCGTTTCTAAATCGTCTGAGAAACTTATTTCCTGTCCCATTAACAAAAATCCTTTTTCTATCTCCTGCAAACCATAAATTTCAGTTTTTTCTGGAGACAAAATTGTTTTATCACCAATTAAATTTCCATTCTCTTTGTCAAATGACGCAATAAAAATATCGCTCTGTGAACTGCTATAATAATTTAAATCATCCATCATAATAACACCAGAAACTGCGATATTCCCATTTTTATCAATTATGATATTGCTATAAAATTCATAATTTATATCTCTTTCAGTTTCTTTAAAAACAGATTCCCACAACATTTTTCCGGTTTCGTTGTATTTTCTCAAAACAAGCTTTATTCCCCCATACAACTTGATCTTGCTCAACACAAAAATCATTTTTTCACCATCTATTATTATCTGCTTCCCCGATTCACTGGCAGTTGAATAACCGCTCCCCCATTGTTTTGTCCAGAGTATATTTCCGTCTCTGTCTGTTTTTATTAGAAACGGATCAGCACATCCTGCAATATCTGATTCACAATCTCCATTTTTACTTGCGTTCTTATTTCCATCAAGACTGCCCATTGTGTTTCCTGTTAGATAGATGTATCCTTCCTTATCAACCTCAATGTCAAAAACATAATTATGCCCTTCGGCTCCCCACACTTTTTTCCAGACAATATTTCCTTCAAGATCGGCCTTTGCAAAATAAAGCTTGTGATAAGTCATTGAACCATCTTCATTCCAACCGCCTGAAAATCCTCCCAGATAAAGATATCCATTAGAAAATTTAATCGTGCTCAAACCTTGCGGTCCCGGAGTAAAGAAATTTTCATCAGTCCATCTTTTTTTCCATAAAATATTTCCTTTATCATCAATTGAAACAAGTGCCATTGAATAAGAATCTGGAATATTACCGCCCAAATAAATTTTCCCAACATCATTAATTGCAGCACTTCCAATCAAAAAACGATCAACTAAAACCTGCCAGTTAAATGAATAGTCTTTGTTCATAAATGCGACATATCCGGGAAGATAAAGATCGCTATTCGGTTCGTAAGGAAAATCAATGACACCGGAAAGGAGATATCCGTTTTTGTAAGGTATTATTCTGCTCACATGATCGACCTGGCCTATGTCAATGATGTGGTCCCATGATTCGAAATCGGCATCACTACAACAGGGTTCTTCTGAGACATCTTCTACTTCATCAACATCAAAAACACAGTCATCATATTCTAAGTCATTCTTTTTTTCATTACAAGAACAGAAAGAATTAACAATAATCAATATAACTAATATTTTTTTAATCAAATGAACTCTCCAAATAATAAAATAAAAAAGGTTTTGGTCCAAATTATGAACCAAAACCTTTAAAAAAAATTAATACCCTAACATTTCACAAAAATTCGCCAACCCTGTTGTACATAAATTCCAAACTGGGTTAAAGTTTTGCGTACCCGATGAGAGGGTAGATGTCCAGTTCGGTGAAAGAATTCTTATTCTTTGCCAAACCCAACCAACACCGACTATATAAATCTGCTGCCAAGAATAAACATATGTTTTAACACTGAAAAGAAAACTCACTACATTATTGCTGCTGCATTTACTGCAAGCAGTATATTCACTGTAATCAGAGCTGTAACCACTCTCATTGGTCCACCATTGAGTCGGATACGCAATGACCCTAATATCCGGATTTGTTTGATCACAATAGTTCACCAGCGTGTTAGATGTTCCTCCTGGGCAGCCATACTCTTTTGTAGCATTTGTCCAACTAGGGCTAGACTGATTATTTGTGGTATTTCTTTCCCATTTATAAAGATACCCATCACCGCCAAGATCATTACCACCTGCAAGCACAAACCTTCTTCCATTTGGATTATCAAATTGAGCATACGCATAGCTTTCTATCAGATTAAACGATTCAGTAACCATTGCCTCATATTCAACATTTTCAACAAATCTTGCAACAAAATCTGTTGTCAGTTTGGTTGCACCTTGGGGTAGTGATTTAACCGGTGCGTCTGGCAGAATCTCATATTCAATTCCGTTTTCATCCATATAATCTATTGCTTCTTTTGAATATTTTGCATTTTTTTCAGCACTCTGCGCAAAAATTCCGAAAGAAAAAAGCATTACAAATCCTATTATCAATATCTTTTTCATCTTCAACTCCAAAAATTAATTTAAATTAAAACCCTTAAATTTCAAAAAACAAGTTTATCCGGTTTCATGTCAGGGAGGGTGTCCGTACAAAGTTTTTGTAAACGAAAAGGATATGAATGAATGAATGAATGAATGAATGAATGAATGAAGCAACTTTCATGCCAAACAGCCATGAAGTTTGATATATCATTTGCACTTTCTCAAATATTTATTCCTGCGACAAATTAAATCTAACAATAATAACGAAACATGTCAAACTTTATTTTTCATCATTTTGTTTCATTTTTCACATGTATTTCGCCACACATTGAAAAAAAGAAGTTTTTACTGTATATTGTCATGGTCCTTGAGAGGGAAAACAATGGGAATATTTGATTTTCTAGTCGGAAGAAACGACATCGAACACAACAGGATATACCGTTTCGGAAGGTTTCTGGAATGTAATAAACCTGCAATTTTCACAAAGATCTACAACGAAGCGACAGACCATTTCAAACAGGGAAGGTATGCGGACAGTTTTGTGAAATTCCTTGACTATCTTGATAATCCTCCTGCGAAGAACATCTCTTTTAAAAGATCAGGGGATTCTGTCGATTTCACTATAACTCACGGAAGTGCTGTGATAAACGGAACTTTCGACCATAACGGCACTTTAGCCACTTCAGAGATAGGCGAATACAGCGGACGGTCGGCGGCCCTTTTCAGAGACCTTCTCACAAAGAACTTCTCAATGAACTACTGCTGTTTCTGCACAAAGAACAACCGCGTCTATCTCAAGCACATATCACCGCTTAAGGAATCAAGCCCTTTAAAACTTTATTACGCTATCAAGGAAATGGCATTGAAAGCCGATATCCATTCGCAGTCTCTTTTCGATGATTTCGATATGCTCCGCGAAAGTTCAAGAAGAGAACGGATCGAGATCCCTCAGCAGGAGAAGGATGTTATCGTGAAATATCTCAAACAGTGGATAAGAGACACTTTTGAAGCGACTTCAGCGATGTCACCTGAAAAGGATGCAAACCTCATGTCGCATTATCTACTTTCCCTCTGCTACAGGATAGATTTTCTTCTTCTGCCCAGAGGAAAAGTGTGGAAAATAAATGATAATGCTGTCGCTATCTACAGCGATAAAGTGCTTACACAGTCTGAAAAGATCAGAAAAATGATATCCTACCTCAAAGATATTCTGGAACTGAGCAACAGCGACCTCCAGAAGAGCTTTTTCAGGACAGTGGACACTTTCGCACTTGTTAATGCATCAACCCAGAACGATCTTGTGCAGTTCTATCTTGACCAGTTCAACAGCGCAAAATACTACAGCGACCTGCATCAGGAGAAAAACACTGTCGCCGTCTATGAACAGGCGCTCGGATACTCGACATACTTCCTCGGTATATACCCTGCTGTGAACAATCTGCTGACTCTCTACTACAGGATATTCTATCCCGGATTTTTCAACGAGCTCGGCATAAAAGGCGATTTTTATGACGCTGCTACAGGAAAGTTCAATAAAAGGGCTATCGAGAACGAGATACAGGCCATAATCGGACACGAAAGAAAACTCTATCCGTCGCTTGCATTCCTTACCCAGAACCTGCGGTATGAAAGTCAGAGCAGATTTGCATTTACATTTTTAAATGAAATAACTTATTTAAACTTTTTACAGCCGGCAAAATGAACGAAATAATTGAAAAATTCAGAAAATGTGTGGTCCAGATAGCAACACCCTACTCGTCAGGGACTGGATTCATCCTTGCAAAAGACGGGTTCATAGTTACAAACTACCATGTCATCAAAAATTGTGAAGAAGCTGTTGTCAACGGAAGAGAATTCAGCAAGACAAGAGCTAAAGTCCTTTTCACAGACCCCCTTCTCGATGTGGCTTTCCTTGAATCGCCGGTAACTCAGTCTGATACCGGACCGGTTCTTTCTGAGGGACCTGTGCTTGAAGGTGACAGCGTTCTTGCAATAGGTCATCCTTTCGGACTCAAGTACACTTCGACAAGCGGAATAGTTTCAAAAACAGACAGGGATTACAACGGAATAAAATACTTTCAGATAGATGCCGCGATCAATCCAGGGAACAGCGGAGGCCCGCTTATAAACCTTAAAGGGGAAATAATAGGGATCAACACTTTCATTATCAAAGATGCTGAAAGTCTCGGGTTCTCTCTTCCCTACACTTATGTCAGGGAATGCATAGAATCATATTCAAAAATTAAAGGGAAGATCGCGATAAGGTGCAGATCCTGCCGCAAAACCCAGCTCAAGGACGAACTTTCCGGCGGATTTTGCGGAAATTGCGGGTTCAGGTTCGACAAGGATGATATTTCCGCCAGACCCTTCATTCCGGAAGGCATAACCGCAAAAATAGAGAATGTCATATCGAGATGCGGTTTCGATCCCGGAATATCAAGGGGCGGCCCGATGCTCTGGGAGATAAATGATGAAAAGTCATGGATCAGGATATCCTATGTGCAATCGACCAAGTTCGTGATATTCGATGCTCCGGTATCCTATGTTCCTGAAGAAAGGATCAGCGATTTCTTTGAATTCGTTCTCAGTGAGAATTACGAAATGAAAAATGTCGTTTTCAGCCTGAAGAACAATGAACTTTACCTGTCAGTGATAACATTCGAAGATGATTTCCATGAAGATACCGGTCTTGTAAAACTGAAAGAGCTGATAGATTCAGCAGGCGGATACCGTAAAAACCTTTCTGTAAGATTCAATGCAAAGCCGATAGAAGACACCTCAGAGTGATCTTTGACACGCTTGACATTTCCTTATATTTCCTTAATATTTTGTAAGCTGTTTAATAAATCCAGTTTTTACCGGGAGGGATCATGAAAAAATTCAGTATTATCTGCGCTCTGGTGTTTTTCACCATGATATTTTCAGCCGGATGCGGCAGCAGCAATCCGGACATAACACTTGATGATAAGGACACTACCGGTGTCTCAGATGAAACAGTAACAGATCAGGATACCGGTGAACTTCCTGACGGAGGCGATACAGGCGACACAAGTGATACCGGTGATACTTCAGATACCGGTGATACAAGTGATACAGGTGACACATCGGATACAGGAAATACAGGAGACACCAGTGACACCGGTGATACAAGTGACACCGGTGATACAAGCGATACCGGTGATACTTCAGATACCGGTGATACAGCTGATACAGGTGACACAAGTGATACAGGCAACACAGGCGACACATCAGATACAGGAGATACGGGTGATACTTCAGATACCGGTGACACAGGAACATGTACTCCTGATGAGGAACAGCCCTGTTACACAGGTCCTCTCGGAACAGAAAATGTAGGAATATGCAAAGCCGGAACAAAAAAATGCAAAACAGACGGAACCGGCTGGAATGAATGTGAAAACCAGATCCTGCCCGAAATATCGGAAATATGCGGAAATGCTGACGACGACAACTGCAATAACCAGATGGACGAAGGATGCGTATGTGTTCCGAATGAAGAGCAGGCATGCTACACCGGACCTGTCGGGACCGAAAATGTCGGCCTGTGCAAAGCAGGAACGAAAACCTGTGATGCAAGCGGATATTACTGGGGTGAATGCCTTAACTCCATCCTGCCTGTCACTGAAACAGGAACCCTGTGCTCTGACGGATATGACAACGATTGTGACGGTACTTCAGATAACGGAATAAATATCGACGGAGATCTCTGGACCACCTGTGCCGGAGACTGCTGTGACAACGAAGCGATATGCTCCAAACCGGCAATTGTAAATCCGGGAGCTGTAGAAATAACAGGAGACACGATCGACAACAATTGTAACGGTACTGTTGATGAAGCAAGAACAGGCTGTTCCACATCAGCCAACCTGACAAATTCCGTGACAGCTACAACTCTTCTTAATGCCATGGACATCTGTCAGGTATACGATCCGGCAAAGAACACCTGGGGTATTGTAGGAACACCTCAGATCATAAAGGCAAGCGGCTCGGGATCTGTTGATTTCAGACAGTCAGGAGTGATGACTCAATTCGGTACGGACAATTCTAACAAACCGATATTCGGAAGCACTCTGGCCGTCATGTCTTCAGGCAGGGCAAGAGATGCAAATGATACAGATGCAACAACAACATATACTTACGAATATGCCAATGGAACTCCTCCCTCAGACTTCATCTCAGCCCACAGCAATGCGCTTCCCGTTACAAAAGCAGGATGCCCGGCAGGATCAGGAGCAAATGATTCAGTAATGCTTAAAGTTCAGATCAAAGTTCCCACCAATGCAAACAGCTTCTCTTTCGATTTCCGCTTTTTCTCTCAGGAATACTGGGAATATACATGTTCCAATTTCAACGATTTCTTTATCACGATGCTTGATACAACCTGGAAACCGGGAGTCGGAGAAACGGCAATTCCTGCTGATAAGAACATCAGCTTTGATTCTTCCGGCAACTACATAAGTGTCAATACCAATCAGTTTTTCACAGTCTGTGACGCTAAGTCAGGCTACACATGTCCTGACGGAACAGGAGCTCTCGCAGGAACGGGATACAATTTGAGAATATGCACAGAGGAAGACGCATGGGGCAACTGTGAAGAGGAGAAATACAACTCCGGAGCTACAAGATGGCTGACAACAACAGCGCCTGTCGTTCCCGGCGAGACCATCACTCTCCGTTTCGTTATATGGGATACATCTGATATGCAGCTCGATTCTCTCGTTCTCATGGATAATTTCAGATGGAATGCCGAAGGTTCAGGCGGACCTGTTACATTCGCATGCTGGGACCTCAATAAGAACGGTGTGTGCGATTTGACCACAGAAGATCCGAGCCTTGACGGTGAATGCACAGAAAGGGACTGCAAACAGTGATCCCGTCATTTTAACCACTTATCTGTCAAGAGATCATCAAATGCGTACTTTTTCTATTATACTTTTTCTTGTCTTCATATTTTTTTACGGATGTTCCGGCGATCAGAAAACTGACTATGATGTCGCGATAGTAGGCGGCGGTCTTGCAGGAATGTCCGCAGCTTACGGTCTTAAGGACTTCAAAGTCGTGGTAATTGAAAAAGAAGAGAGGCTTGGAGGAAGGGTCTGGACAAAGTACTGGAATGATGTCCCTTACGAACTCGGAGCGCTTTTCGGGTACTCTGCCAGCATGCTTCCTGAAGGAATTCCGAAACAGCCCATGATCGATGAACCTGACCCGATAGGATTCTCATCAGGAGGAAAGGTCTACACAGGGGATAGCGTTGCCGGCGCTTTTTCGAAATTCACTCAGGACAGCAATGTAATTTCAATGATAGAGCAAATGTCGGACAGGAAGCGCAGACAGCAGAACATCTCTTTAGACAGTCTTCCTGAAAACATAAGACTTATCGCTACAGCTTTCTTCAACCTGATCCATCCCGGAAGGGTGGCCGATTACATGCCTGAAAGGCTTGCAGACTCTTTTATCCGTTTCAACACTAGGCATTATTCAGGGGGAAACAACGATCTTATTTCAGCCTTTTCATCCCATGCAAAACCTGAAATAATGACCGGTTCAGAAGTCACCTCCGTCATAGATGAAGGTTCCAGGGTCAGGATTATCATAAGATCTGCAGGGGGGGGAAAAACTGTCTTTGCGAAAAAAGTTATTGTAGCGACACCTGCGACCGTCGCTTCCAGAATAATAAAGAAGACTGGACCTGAAACCGCCAGATTCCTTAAAAATGTCAAATACGGCGACGGGATCGCTATCGTTTTCGGCATAAAAAAACCTGATCTGCTCCCCTTCAGTTACATCGTGACGGCGGAACATTCTTTCAATAGTGTCTTCCAGAGCCGCATAAAGGATGACATCCGCATTCTGACGATATATTACATATCATCACAGACAGAAAAACTTAAAGGTATGAACATTGCCGGAATAATAGATACCACTAAAAAAGAACTGAACACTCTCGGCATAGGCACCATTCAGGACAGCGAGATACTTTTTTCAGATGGACACAAATGGGACGATCTCGGCACAGTTATTTCGAAAGAAGCTTACTCCGGATATGACAATGCCTGGAGAAAAGCTTCAGAGAATGTAATGCTTGCCGGAGATTACACTTTTCTCGATAAACGGTACATGATGCCTTACGGGATGCTTGCCGCGGCAGAAAGCGGAAGGTCTGCGGCGGAATCGGTCAAAGAACAGCTGGGGAGCACAAAATGAACAGGATCCATGTTATAACGGCAGTCATCGGGGCGATTTCATTCTTTTTCATTATTTCATGTGACAAAGGCGGAAATGGAACTGCAAAAGAAACAGCGACGGTAAAAACTGAATTTAGCGACCTTGAACGATTCAGTTCAAATGAAACTCTTACCAGATGCTCTCTTTACATCATCAATGAAACAGCACCTCAGTTCAAAGAGATCGTTGATGAAGGGAACATTGCTTATTACGGGCTTCTTCTTTCTGCCAGACCTGACAGGGAGCTCGCTCAGAAACTTATAGCCGCCAACCGTGACGGACTGTGGGAATATCAAAGGAAATACGGGGTGACTTCAGAAGATTCGGCTCTTGTGATAGAAGGCCTCATGGCCTCAGGAGTTGACAGCGAGATAGTTATTAAAGCCCTCACTGCTTTGAGCGAAAGGTTCTTTGACGCCGGCAGCGGATGCTTCAGAACTGTAAACAGAGGCAGAGCCGAATACTGGAAAGGGTGTTCTGTTGAAACAACGGCCCACATTGCATATCTCATGCACAAGGCAGATAAGGGAAAATTTGAAAATGAGATAAAGGCATCGGCAGAATATGTCAGAGACAGTCAGGATATTGACGGAAAATGGAGCGGAAGATGGTTCCCTTCAATAACAATAACATCATACTATGCCGTTAGATTTCTCGCACTTTTTGATGGAACTTTTTCCCAGAACATAGAAAAGAACCTGTCCTATATTGCTCAAAAACAGTCTGATAACGGAAGCTGGAGCAATTCGACGATCGAAACATCTGCGGCTGTACTTCTCATAAAGAGCTCTGGAAAAGAGGCCGGATCTATTTCAAAAGCTGAAGAATGGCTGAAGAACAGCTCATTTAAAGCAGAGCCTGTATTATATTACTGGTTCGAGAACAAAAACGACAAACTGTTCTTTGACTGCTGGGACAAAGGACTGATAAGTGCCGCCTGGAAAAAGCTCGCCCTTGATTCCTTAAAATGACAGCTCAGGTCCTGAAGAACATCCGGAAAAGGATCCCTGAAGAAAATACTGTCTGAACAAGAAAAAGAACCTTCAGCGCATACTCACCCTTTACAAAAACAAGGAGTGTAATAAATATCGCAAAAAGGAAAGAATGAGGGATCATAAGAATTCGGTCTGCTGTTGAAGGATCCACCATGGCGGCCTGCAGTAATGCAAAAAATACTGTGAATACCGCAATGAAGAACACAGCTTTTTTTCTATCTTTAAGAAATTCAAATATCTCAGAAGCAAAAAGTATTGTCACAGCGGCAGTTGAAGCTGAAAAATATAGGAATGACATGAAGTTCTGAAGCTTCAGCGCAGTTTCCGGTACGAAAAGAGTAAAATCGGGTTTGTGCGGAGCAATTATTACAGTACCGGCAAGCACCATGAGAGAAAGATAACATGAAAAGGCGCACAGAACGCTTCTGAGCGGTTTTTTTGAAATGAAATATGAGAACAGGAATATCGAGAATGTAATTATCATAAGTTCAAAAGCGATCGGCCTGTTCTTTTCTGAAAAGATCATGAAAGTGGATATATCCTTAATATAGACAGGGAGGTCCTTTGCGCTGAGATAGTTGAACTTCACAACACCGCCTGCACGGAAGGCCATGTTATAGATCAGCGGAAGGAATATTACAGGACTGCAGAAAGCCACCCACCATGATCTTGAAGGATGCATGCCGAGGAAATATTTAAAGTTTATGAGAAAAAGTATGAAAACGAACAGGAACCAGTAGTGATGATGGAATATCAGATTCTTAGGATCGGCGAACCGGGCATAATGAGCTTCAAGAAAGAACCGTCCTGTTGTCACGCAAAGAAAGAAAAGATATGCGCAAAGATATTTTGCACCGTTATTTTTTATTACCTGCACTTCAACCTCCGAACGGCATTCCGTCCATTATTCATTCCATAACCTATTAAATCAAGAAAGTTTTATAATTGACTTAAAAACGGTTTTATGATATTACTAGACTGACATGTCAGTTCCGATTTTGACTGGAGGTGGAAAATATGTTAAAAATCAAGGTGTTAGCTAAACAAGTTCCAGACACGGCAAACATTACCGGCAATGCTATGAAAGAGGACGGGACCGTTAACAGGGCTGTTCTCCCGGCAGTTTTCAATCCTGAAGACCTTAATGCGCTTGAAGTTGCGCTTTCAATAAAGGATTCTCTCGGTGATTGCGAAGTTTCTGTGATATCAATGGGTCCTGCAAAAGCGGTGGATGTTCTGAAGCACTCCCTTTTCATGGGAGCGGACAGTGTTCATCTGATAAGTGACAGAAAGTATGCCGGAGCTGATACTCTGGCGACTTCATATGTCCTTTCCGAAGCGATAAAACTTCTGGGTGGCGCGGATATTGTTCTTGCAGGAAGGCAGGCGATCGACGGAGACACGGCACAGGTGGGACCTCAAGTAGCCGAAAAACTTGATATGAACCAGATAACCTATGTTTCCGGGATAAGGGAGATAACACACAATTATGTTGTTGTTGAAAGGGACGGTGAATATCAGACAGAGATAGTAAAGGCAGGATTTCCTCTTCTCATGACCGTAACTTCAGCAGTAAATACACCGAGATATCCTAACGCATCGAAAATGCTTAAACATTTCAAGAGCGATATAGCATCATCTTTCGCACCTGAAAAACTTGAAGATGCCGTGAGATCGGGAAGGGTCATCCCGCTGATAACAAATGAAGAGCTCAAACTTGACGATTCAAGGTGCGGACTCAAGGGAAGCCCTACAAAAGTGCATAATATCAAAAGCATAACTCTTACAGGAGGCGATCTGAAGTTCTACGGTAACGAGAACGAGGGGATCAAGAGCCTCATCCGTGACATTATGAAAGACTATGTTGAGGTGGAATGATGAGATCAGCTGTATTTATCGAAAAGAACTTTCAGACCGGAAAAATGAGAAATGTGACGGTTGAGCTCGCATGGAAGGCCCACACCCTTATGAAACCCTTCAACGGTGAGGTCGTCGGAATATTTGCAGGTGACGAACTTCCTGAGGATCACACAGAGCTTTTCAGGTACGGAGTTGACAGAATACTTTTCTACAAAAATCCGGCACTGAAAGACCTTCAGTCAGTCGCGATGAAACACATTCTTACATCAATGGTCAGGCACATCAGCCCCGACATCGTACTTTTCGGTGCCACCCATACCGGCAGGGACATTGCTCCGCTTGTCGCTTCCATGCTCAGGACCGGGCTTACTGCCGACTGTACTCAGCTCTACATCGATGATCACAAGGACAAGGGAAAGATACTTTTTCAGGTGAGGCCTGCTTTCGGCGGCAACATTCTTGCAACGATAATAACTCCCGACAACAGACCGATGATGGCTACAGTGAGAGAAGGCGTGATGCTTCTTCCGGAAGAAAAGGTCGGCAATCCCGTGAAAATTGAAGAGTTCAAAACTGAATTTAACAGAGAATGGATAAAAAATGAATTCCTTGAGATCATTCCTAAGGTCTCAAAAGTGAACTTCCATGCGGCGAACATAATTGTTGCCGGAGGGGCGGGTGTCGGCAGTAAAGAGGATTTCAAACTTCTTGAACAGCTTGCGGCAGTTCTCGGTGCAGAGGTCGGAGCAAGCAGAGCGGCGGTTGACTTCGGTTTTGCTGAAAAGGATAGACAGATCGGTCAGACCGGTTCCGTTGTAAGGCCCAAACTTTACATTGCATGCGGTATTTCAGGTTCGATCCAGCACAGGGCCGGCATGGAGGAATCAAAAAAGATAATCGCAATAAACAAAGATCCTAACGCACCTATATTTGCCGTGGCTCACATGGGTATCGTAGGCGACCTTAAAGAGATCATTCCCGTCATGATAAAATATTTGAGGGAGGAAGGATAATGTCAGGTTTTTACAATGAGAACAGGAAGTTCTATCTCAGCCAGATAGACATAAAAAAAATAGTCGAGGACCTTGAGAATAACTTTTCAGACCAGTCAGGTGCCGCTCCGAAAAACCTTGAAGAGGCTTATGAATGGTATCAGCTTGCTCTTGATAATGCAGGCAGGATCTGTGAAGAGTTCATTGCACCGAGAGCTGAAGCTGTCGATGAAAAAGGTGCTTCGATCTGTAACGGCGTTGTAAGCTGGGCTCCTGAAACGCAGGAGAACATGAAAATACTTGCCCAGTCAGGTTACATGGGCGGGACTCTCCCGAGAAAGTACGGCGGACTCAACATGCCTGTCACCATCAACAACATCATCGTGGAGATGGTCTCTCAGGCCGATGCAAGTCTGATGAACCTGTTCGGACTTCAGGACATAGCTGTAACTCTTTATAAATTCGGTTCGGAAGAACAGAAAGACCGAGTCCTTCCTAAATTCTGCTCCGGAGAAGTAAGCGGGTCGATGGCTCTTACCGAGCCCGATGCAGGAAGCGATCTTCAGGCTGTAGGGCTTAAAGCGATTGAACGAGACGGAAAATGGTATCTCGACGGCGTAAAAAGATTCATAACCAACGGAAGCGGTGAAGTTTCTCTTGTTCTTGCAAGAAGCGAGGACGGAACCAAGGACGGTCGAGGGCTTTCGATGTTCCTTTATGAAAGATACCGTGACAGCAACATGATAATCAGGCGTATCGAGCATAAACACGGGATCCATGGTTCACCTACTTGCGAACTTCAGTTCAACATGGGACAGTGTGAACTTGTCGGGAAAAGAAGGTTCGGGCTCATAAAATATGTCATGAGCCTTATGAATGGCGCCCGACTTGCAGTTTCGGCTCAGGCGATGGGAATTGCTCAGGCGGCTTATGAAGAAGCTGTAAGATATGCAAATGAAAGGGCTCAGTTCGGCAGACCGATCATTCACTTCCCCGCTGTTTATCAGATGCTTACGGACATGCAGGCTGAAATTGAGACTACAAGGCTCCTTCTGTACCACACTTCACTTGCAGTCGATCACATGGATATGTATGAAAGAAAGGCTGAGCACGGTGAGAATGTACGGGAGCAGCTCAAAGTATGGACTGCAAAAGCTGATTTCCTTACTCCTCTTACCAAGTTCACTGCCACAGAAATGGCTAACAAGACAGCCTATGATGCCGTTCAGATACACGGCGGCTGCGGTTTCATGAAGGATTTCAAGGTTGAAAGACTCAGCAGGGACGCAAGGATCACAAATATTTATGAAGGTACCACTCAGCTTCAGGTCGTCGCGGCGATCCCGAGGATAACAAGCGGGCTTTTCAAAGATATGGTCACTGAACTTCTCTCCTCAGAAGAGCTCAAATCGCTTGATATTTCGAAACAGATACTCGGACATGTAGAAAAAGTGATGAAGTCTGTAGAGATCATAAAAGCTAATCCGGATAAAGACATGCTCGACTATACAGCGAATTATTTCGTTGAAGCCGCGTCAATACTTTACAGAATGGCACTTTTTGCTCCTGTTGCGCATAAATACGAGGAAAAGAAAGAACTTTTCAAATATTTCACGCACAAGTCCTTCAACAGGATAAATTATCTTCTGTCACTCGTTGAAAGCCTCAACACCACCTACGGCAATTCAATAGAAACTCTCAAAAAACCGTTTTTGAAAGCTTAGACCAGCTATTTTAAAATAGCTTCATTTCGACAACGACCGCACACCTTCATGGCTTTTCTTGAAAAATCCCAAAATGAGACGGAGCTTATGGTATCGCAAAATGCGATACCTTCAAAACAGCATCTCGGCGGCTTTCTTCCTTATGTATTCACAGAACAGGGCGTTGCCGCTATTTCTTCAATTCTTAACAGTGAAAGAGCAATAGACATAAGTATCAAGATTATGAGAGCTTTTGTGGCAATGCGGCACTTTATTGCTTCCAATGAACAGATGTTCCATCGTATGGACTCTCTTGAAAAATGGCGACTGGAGACTGACCCTAAAATCGAAAAGATTCTCTCCGCTCTTGAAAACAAACAGCTCCAGCCGAAACAAGGAATTTTTTTCAACGGTCAGATATTCGATGCTCACAATTTTGTGTCTGATCTTGTCCGTTCAGCCGAAAGATCCATAGTTCTCATTGATAATTTTGTGGATGACACGGTTCTAACCCTTTTTGCAAAAAGGAAAAGTGGCGTCACGCTAAAAATCCTTACTAAAAATGTGACAAAACAGCTTCTTCTCGATATGAAAAAGTTCAATGAGCAGTTCCCCGTTGCCGAAATACAGGAGTTTGACCTTTCTCACGACCGGTTCATGATAATCGACGGTTCGGCAGTCTATCACATCGGAGCATCACTCAAAAACCTCGGAAAAAAGTGGTTTGCCTTCTCGAAGATGGAATTTCCCACCGCCCAGCAGCTTCTTGCAAAAACAAATTTTTCAAGATAAAACCTTCTATGGAAATTTCTACTTAAGGAGATAAAAATGAGAAAAGCAGGATATTACGGCGATATGACAATGACCAGTATTATAATAACTTTTGGAATTTTAATAGTTGCGGGTCTTCTTGTCGCTGTTTTATCAAGAAGTAAGATAGAAAGGATTTCGCCAAAGATAGTTTATTTTTATACGATGTCTTTCATCAGCCTGATATTTGTAGCTAGTGGTGTTGGAACTTTTATTTCAATGATCGCAGATTTAATTGTTTCTCTTGGTGAATTCAATATTGATATAAAAAAAGCTTTTTTAACTTTCTTCTCTATTCTGGTTGTAGCAATACCGTCTTATTGGTTTCATTGGAACAGTTCATTGAACGGTTTGGATTTTGAGGAAGAAGAAAAAATATTGTGGCCTTACTATAAATATGTGGTTTTAGGACTATCTGCCACAGCCTCTTTGATTTTCATAGGGACGCTGTTTTATCAGGCACTAAGCAGTATTCTTGGCATTTCCGAATTTTCCTGGGCCAATTTCAACATCGTTTTGGGATACGGTATCGCCGGTATTTTTATTTGGCGTTATCACTGGTTCTTAAAAATGAAATTTGAAAAGAAGTGCGTATATATAAGTCAAACAATCTTTGTATAAAAGTCAAAATACATCGAGCAGATGTTTTATGAAAAACCCTTTTTGAAAGCATAGACCAGCAATTTTAAAATAGCTTCATTTCGACAACGACCGCACACTTTCATGACCTTTCTTGTAAATCTAATTGCGATTTGATATATTAAGCTCCCGCATTCGCGGTATTGTGTGGAAGTTTTTATAAAATTCAGGAGGTTTAGAATGGACAATTCAGTTAAGTCTTTTGTTGCTGAAATAAAAGAACGGGTCAGACTGGCACAATATTCTGCAATGAAAGCTGTGAACCATGAAATTACAGCATTGTACTGGGATATTGGCAGAATGATCGTTGAGAAACAGGAGCTTCTCGGATGGGGAAAGGCGGTTATAAACACTGTATCTCAGGAGCTTCAAACGGAATTCCCGGGTATGAGAGGATTTTCTAATCAGAACTTATGGCTGATGAGGCAGTTTTATCTGGAATATTGTGAAAATATAAAACTCCAACCATTGGTTAGAGAAATTAGCTGGTCTAAAAATGTAGTAATCTTGGGCAAATGCAAAAACGATGTGCTGAAAAAAGAATTTTACATCCGCATGACTGCAAAATTCGGATGGACTAAAGATGTTCTCATAAATCAGATAGAAAACAGCGCTTATGAAAAGTATCTGCTCAATCAGACAAATTTCGACCAGACCGTGCCGGATGAATACAAAGATCAGGCGATCCTTGCGGTCAAGGATGAATATTCATTTGATTTTCTTGATATGAGAGATAGACACAGTGAAAGAAACCTGGAATATGAACTTGTTAAGAATATCCGGAGATTTCTGCTTGAAATGGGATCTGACTTCGCTTTTTTAGGTAATCAGTACAAAGTTTCAACGGACACAAAAGATTATTACATTGATCTTGTTCTATATCACAGAAAACTTAAATGCCTGATAGCCATTGACCTTAAAATAAATGAATTTATGCCTGAATATGCAGGAAAAATGCAGTTTTATCTGACAATTCTTGATGAGCTTGTGAAAAATCCGGATGAAAATCCGTCAATAGGGATCATTGTGTGTAAAACAAAAGACCGTACGGAAGTTGAGTATGCTTTGAAAAGAAGCGATACACCGATTGGAGTTGCAACTTACAAAATGACAAAAACACTGCCTGAATCAATGAAAAATCTTCTTCCGTCACCTGAAAGAATTGCAGAAAAACTGTCTGCACTCTCTAGGAAAAATGACTGAAATATCCTGTGAAAAAAACACAGGGGTCAGGGGAGAAACCACAAAGGTCAGGGCGCAATATTTAAATATAAAACTGTGGCATAATTTGTAAACTAACAATTATAACAACTAGTTAACTTGCATCTTCCATCGAACTTTAAACTCGCATTCCTTTTCTTGAAAATCTAATCTCAATTTGATATATTAAGCCTGAAAATTGTGAGGAAGGTTGTGAACACTGG
>JAKLDO010000006.1 GCA_022703485.1 bacterium | reverse complement strand
TTCTGCGTAAAGATCTTCTGAACAGTTCAGGGAGACATATATGTCCGCCGGTATTTTATTTTGAAGATGCTTTTTTTCACCTGTCAGCCAGTATGTAAAGATATCTTTCACGAGGCCGATGTGAGTATTGTTGCTTTCTGCATGTATCTGTTTTCTCAGAAAATGAACAAGAGAGTCTTTCCGTTGAGACATTTCATCAATTGCTGTTGAAATTTTCCGGAGCTCACCTTCGGCACCGATCTCATTGAAATATACCGGAAAAAGAACAGCGATCTGTCTTGCAATATGGTAAGCTGAACTGATCTTGCTGTTAAGGAATTTGGTTATGTCGGTCTGGAAAAGATCGGTGTCTGAAATGAAAACCCCGCCAGTCCTCAAATTGATAAGAAGACCTGAAAGAAGCTTGGTACAGAGATCAGGATCAACTTCGATTATTTCAAGCCATGTCCTGATGTTTCTGACATGATTTTTATCAACGATCATTTGCCAGTCCTGATTCACTCCTTTTATATCAGGGTAGATGAAACCGTAGTCTATTACCGCATCGAAAAAATGATCAGCCAGATCGTGATCCCCTTTTTTAACGATTTCAATTCCGAGAGTTTTAATGCATTCCAGTATCGCATGGCTGAAACGGTGTTTAACAGGTTTGAAGAAATTGAATATCCTGCTGATAACCAGTTTTGCATTCTTTGTTTCATTGAGTGAAATCTGTTTAAGCGTTCTGTTCAGATCAAACAGGAGATATTCGCTGATCGGTATCATCGGTTCCAGCTCAAGAAGATAAAAAATGAAATATATTTTTCCGGTTGTGCTGGAAATATAGTCTGTTGTATTTCTGAGGCGGTCTGTAAAATAGGTAAAATCAGGTATTGCAAAAAGGGCTTCGCAGCCTGAAGCTTTCTGTATCATCTGGACTGTTTCATCAAAAAATATTTCAGGGAACTGCTGTTTCATGGCAGATTCTATTTCACGGTACTCTGTCTCATGTGCGGTTTTTGTGTCGGAAAACCATTCTGAAAATGACGGAATATTTTTCCAGTAAAGGATATTTCTTACCAGTGCTTTTTTAAGTATTCGAAAAATTGTGCTGTGTGCCTGCGGATCTTTTGAAATTCTTACCATGAATTTTTTGATGGAGCCGGAGGATTCCATAAGCCCTGAATTTTCTGCGGACATTATATGGTCAAAGATATCGAGACAGCTTCGAAACTGTACATATGAAAATTTTCCTGTTTCGTATATCGAGTAAACAGTTTCAAGAGTGTTGAAAAGAGTGTTTTTAAGTCTTTCAAGCTGTATTGTGTCAAGATTCATTTTCATTATGGAAAAGAAAGCTTCTCCGAAAACTTCAAGAATAGTCTGTTTTTCAGGAAGTTCAGAAAATATCCACAGATTATTAAGAATGATCCATCTGAGATCTTCAATGATCTGCGTTTTGTCAGGGTAGGGATGGTGAAGTTCTCTGAAAAATGTCATAATTCTGTTTTTTACAGACGGATGACTTGAAACAGATTGAATTATCAGAAGTTCTTTTGCAGAAAATATATACGAATGGATTTTCGTTGCTTCCAGATTGATTTTAAGGGCTTCTGAAGTTTTTGCAATGTTGGGCACGGAATGACTCCATAAAAAAATCACAACATACTGAGCAAAAGAAATGCCATTGCGAAAAATAATAAAATGACTTGATATTATTGAGATTTTACTTTTATATGAGTGGGGCGGAACACCTATGGAGGGGCGTTATGCAGTGGCATTATGCCCCGGTTCTTTTGAGTTTTCTTCTTAAAGTTGTTATGTCTATTCCAAGAATTGCCGCCGCTTTTGTTTTGTTGCCCTGAGTGAAATCCAGAACATTGCAGATTAATTCCTGTTCATTTTGTGCAAGTGTTCTGAAAATATTCTTATTAGATTCCGGAGATTGTGTGGATGTATTCAATGGCGTAGTTATGGCGCAGTTTATGTCACTTAACGACAGAACGGTTTCTTTGGAGAACAGTGCGGCTCTCCGTATCACATTCCTTAATTCCCGTACATTGCCGTTCCATGAAAGTGAAACAAGATATTCTTCTGCTTCTGTTGAAATGCCGCATACGGTTTTTTTAAGTTCATCTGCAGCTTCAAGAAGAAATCTGGAGGCAAGCCACGGAATATCGTCTTTTCTTTCCCTTAATGGCGGAAGAAATATCTCAAATTCGGCAAGTCTGTAGTAAAGATCCTCGCGGAACTGACCTCTTTTCACAAGTTCATAAAGATTCTTATTTGTTGCTGAAATTATTCTTATGTCTGTCTCGACCGGAATGTTTGTACCTACAGGAACGATCTTTTTTTCTTCAACGACACGGAGCAGTCTGGATTGAAAATGAAGTGATGCATTTTCGAGCTCATCAAGAAAAACAGTTCCGCGGTCTGCCGCTTCAAAAAATCCTTTCCGTTTTTTTTCAGCACCGGTAAAAGCTCCCTTTTCATATCCGAACAGTTCGCTTTCTATTAAATTTTCAGGCATTGTTCCCAGATCGATCTTTATGAAAGGGAATTCTTTCCTGTCGCTTATGTCATGAATGGCTTTTGCAAGAAAGCTTTTTCCTGATCCTGTTTCTCCGCTGAGAACTATTGAAAAAGGAGAGCATGCAACGCTTTTTGCCTGCTCAAAAATGTTCCTCATTTGAGGACTTCTTCCGAAATACCAGTCTTCAAGGGAATTCTGCTTCTGAAGAAAAGAGATCTTCTCCTGTTGTATAAAAGGAAGTGAAACATCATAAAGTGTTTCGAGAAGCTTGTCGATGTTTATCGGTTTCTGAATATATTTGTCAACACCTGCTTCAATTGCATTTATTAGATCCGGTATTTCTGTAAATGCTGTTGTAACAATCACAGGAACACTTCTGTTTATTCTTTTTATTTCAAAAGCCATTTTGATTCCGTCCATTCCCGGCATTTTAATATCTGTTATTACAATATCGGGAGACCGTTTGCGGAAATTTTCAAGCCCTTCAATGCCGTTTGATGATGTATAGACTTCTGAAAAATAAAGCCTGAGTACATCTGTGAGCGAGTTCCTGAGGCTCAGATCATCTTCGACATAAAGAAGTCTGATGTTTTTCAGTGCCAGCCATGTGTTGTTAAGTTTTGAGTTCATTGCGCATCTCTTTAAGTTTTATACGGAATAATGCTCCATTTCCGTTATTTACGGCATCTATAGTTCCCGAAAAATCTTTTTCTATTATCATTTTTGACATGTAAAGACCTATTCCGGTTCCTTTTTTATAAAAACCGGTAGTGAAAAACGGCTCAAAGATCCTGTCAAGAATGTTTTTATCTATTCCGCCTCCATTATCCTGAAAATTGATCAGCATGAAGTCTTCCTTTACAGAAA
This sequence comes from bacterium, assembly GCA_022703485.1. GTDB lineage: Bacteria > UBP6 > UBA1177 > UBA1177 > UBA1177 > JAKLDO01. The sequence goes on along the minus strand of JAKLDO010000006.1, from coordinate 52,893 downwards.
CAGTCACATCAATTACGCCCGGAAATCCTTCTTCCGGTTTTTTTTCAAGAATTGCGTTTCTGGCATTGGATATGATATTCATCACCACATGCATAAACTCATTCCTGTATCCGAATACGAAGCACCCTTTTTCAGGGAATTCAGTTCTGACTTTTATAAAACTGCTTTCAAGCTGTGCTGAAAGAATGGAAATTGTATTTTCTATGGCTTTGCACACATCAAAAAACTCTTTTTCCTTATTCTTTCTGAAAAAATTCTGAAAATTATCAATTGTCGAAGACATGAATTCCATCAGCCTTACAGATTCCGACTCGAAAGAATTCAGATATTCATCATCCAGTTTGTTCAGTCTTCTTCTGTGCGCAACCCCCTGTACAAGTATGCTGAGTGTTGAAAGCGGCTGTCTCCACTGGTGCGCGATCGCCCCCATCATTTCACCGAGGGATGCAAGTTTAGACTGTTGAATGAGCATTCTCTCTTTAGCTCTTCTTCTATTTATTTCAGACTGTATGCTGTTTTCAAGATCTCGGTTTAATTCTTCAAGTTCTCCTGTTTTATCTTTAAGATTCTCTTCGCTCTGTCTGAGTTTCAATTCAATGTTTTTTCTCTCAGTTATATCTCTGATGCTTCCCCGTCTTCCAAGATAATTTCCGTTCGCGTCATATATGTTTTGAAAAGTGTGACTAACCCATTTTTCTAAGCAGTCTTTAGTTCTGATCTTGTAATCAAATATCCATGGACAGTCAGGGGTGTTGAGCTCCTTCCTGACAAAATCTAAATATGAAGGATCTATTATTTCAAAAAACAATCCGGCGTTTTGAATAAATTCTTCAGCAGAATATCCGGTAATTCTTTTGCAGGACGGCGATACATATACAAACTCAGAGTGGTCCGGGGATATCCAGTATTCCCAGTCATAGGTGAAATCTGCGATAATTTTGTACGGAGATGAACTTTTTTTCAGTTCTTCTCTGATTTTTTTAAGATCCATGGTTTTTTAAAAGAAGAAATAAACGCAGTTCAAGTGTTCCATATAAAATGCTCAAAGTCAAGCTGTCATAAGGTTCTATTTTTCCAGTACAGCGAACACTTCAAAGTGCGGTGTGTCGGAGAAAAGGTCGATGAGTTTTATTTTTGAGAGTTTATAGTCTAATCCGTTGAATATCCTGAGGTCTCGGGCGAATTTTGACGGTTCGCATGATATGTAGATCACTTTTTCAGTGCCGCTGTCACAGATGACTTTGATAAGCTCATTTCCGAGCCCTTCCCTTGGCGGGTCGGCAACAATGAGATCGGCTTTATCGAGTTTTTTCAGTCTGTATGCGTCAATTCTGATAAGTTTTGCGCTCTCTTTAAGGTTCTCATTGAAACTTCTGCAGGCGTCGGGGACCACTTCGATCCCTGTCACATGGATCCCTTTTTTTGCGAGGAAATATGAGAAAAGCCCGCCTCCGCAAAAAAGGTCGTAAGCCGTTCTGACATTTCCGCCAGCTTCCTCAAGCACAAGCCCGGCAAGTATTCCGGCTCCTTTCTCGGATGACTGGAAAAAACTGTTTTTAAGGAGTCTGAGCTTTTCACCGAGGACCGTTTTGAACATTGAATCCTGCACAGGCATAAGCTCTTTTGTGACTGCGGAATATTCAAACTGTATCTCGCCAGTCAGTTCTTTTGCGTTTTCAAGGATACCTTTCATCAGCTCAGGGTGGAGCAGAGGGCAGTTTTTGAAAAAGACCGGGGTGTTGGACCTGTATGCCATATAAGCGGGAAGACCGTTACGGATGAGAACTTTAGCTCTTGTCCTGATCCCGAATTCACCCGGAGTGAGAATTTCAATATCATTGATAGAAGGAAGTCCGTTCTGATGCAGAAGTTCGTTGAATATATCCTTTTTTATCTGAAGCTGTCTGCTGTATTCAATATGCAGAAAAGAGCATCCGCCGCATTTTGTGAAATTTTCACATACCGGTTCCCTGCGGAAAGGCGATCTTTCAAGTATCTCAAAACTTTTTACGAGAAAATGCCCTTTTTCCATGACACTTTCCCTGACAAGCACTTTCTCTCCGGGTATGACGAAAGGGACAAAATTCGTTTTTCCGTCCGCCCAGCCTATGCCGTAACCGTTCGATATGATCTTTGCGATCTCAAGTTCCATTGATTATTTCCAGTCGATGAGGCCGGAGGCGAATGCTGTGACCATTGTTATTGTCTTGGCATCGATTATTTCACGGTCACGGATCATCAAGAGAGCTTTTTCGACAGTGACTTCGACAAGTTCTATCTCTTCATCGGTATCTTCGAAATGCTTTCTTTCGTTGTCAGGTATCTTCTCGACAAGAGCGGCGTAATAGTACATGTATTCATCGCTGTAGCCGCACGAAACGAACCCTTCAAAGACATTTTTATATGCGACAGCTTTATATCCGGTCTCTTCTTCAAGCTCCCTTTTCATGCAGCTTTCGTGAGATTCATGCTCATCAATCTTTCCTGCCGGAATTTCAAGAAGATATCCGTCAAGCGGTGAGCGGTACTGTCTTTCAAGAATGATGGTTTTTTCCTTTGTGACAGGGAGTACACAGATCGTTTTTACGAACCGTATGACCGAATGGACCACTTCTTTTTCGCCGTTTTTGAGAAAAACTTTCGAAACTTTGAATATTCCGCCGTCATAAACGCTTTTTTCAGATATTTTTTTCACCTTGTCTTCCCCAGTTTTGACCACTTGGGCTCGAATCTCAGTTTCACTTCCTTTCCTGTCTCGACCGATTCATATATTGCGTTGATGAGTTCAAGCGATTTTCTCCCTTCAAGCCCTTCGACAAGGCCCCTTGTGCCGTTCTGAATGGAATCTATTACGCTTTCGAGGTATCTGAGGTGTCCGAAACCGTAGACATTCGGAGGATTTTCATTGAAGTTTTTAAGCACGTTCTCTTTTTGGGTTTCACTTTCGTCTGCAAAGTTCCATTCGATCATTTTATTGACCGAGAATCCTCCGATGACGCAGCTTCCTTTCTCTCCGAGTATGGATAGCGATCCTTCAAGGTCTTTCGGTCTTGTCGCGGTCGTTGCTTCGACTATGCCGATCGCTCCTGAACTGAAGCGGATTATTGCGGCGCAGGTGTCATCGACCTCTATCTTTGAAAGGTATGTGCCGTTCATCGCCATGACGCTGACGGGTTCGCCGAGCATCCATTCAAGCAGATCAATGTGGTGGCTTGCCTGGTTTGCGATGACTCCGCCGTCAAGCGCCCATTTTCCGCGCCACGGGTCTGAATCATAGTATTCCTGCGTTCTGCACCATCTCACTCTGACAGTTCCGAGGACTATTTTCCCGAAACCTCCTTCGTCGAGTTTTTTGCGCAGTATCTGGACAGGCAGGTTGTATCTGTTCTGTTTGACGATGAAAAGTCTCACGCCGTTAGTGTCGCAGGTGTGTATCATCCTGTCGGCATCTTCGAGTTTGAGCGCCATCGGCTTTTCGCAGACTATGTGCTTTTTATATTTTTCAACAATATCAATTACATGGGCAGGGTGCATCCCGCTCGGGGTGAGCACGGATACGACATCGGTCTCCGGGTGTTTTACAAGCATGTCGTCATAGCTCGTGTACCACGGCACACCAGCCTCGATCCCTGCTTTTTCCGCCTTTTCCGCAACGACATCGCAAACCGCGACAAGTCTTGCCTCACCAAGCTCCTTCAAAGCGTCAAGATGCTTTTTAACGATCCTTCCGCAACCCACGATCGCAAATGATATTGTCATGCAGCCTCTCCCGAAAAGTCTGCATAAATCTATTGCACACCGCAGTATTTGTCAAAATAACTACTTGGAAAGGTTTGTTTTTTTATTTATGCTGATTATATTCAGGATGGATGTTTTAAACGGAGGAAAAAATGAGCAGCAAAGTGTGTCCGGCGTATCTTTCGGGTAGTCTTGATAACCGTATCAGGCGGTTTTTCCAGAATCCTCAGAAAATACTGGCACCCTTTATCAAAGAGGGCATGACAGTGCTTGACATGGGTTGCGGTCCCGGTTTTTTTACACTTGACATGGCTCTGCTTGCAGGTCCTTCAGGCAAGGTGATAGCCGCTGATCTTCAAGATGAGATGCTTGACAAAGTCAGGAGAAAAGTGAAAGGGACTGAGCTTGAAACGAGGATAATTTTTCATAAATGCGAACAGACCAAAACTGGAATAACCGAAAAAGTCGATTTTGCACTTGCTTTCTACATGGTTCATGAAGTGCCGGACAGACTGGCTTTTTTTGCACAGATCAAAGAGATTCTCAAGCCGGGAGGAACACTTCTTGTTGTTGAACCGCCGTTCCATGTAAGTTCAAAGGATTTTGCAGAAACACTCAACGAAGCAAGGTCACTCGGATATGAAATTCAGCCCGGACCTAAAATGTTCCCCGATAAAACAGCAATTTTGATAAAAAACTGAAGCTGTTGATAATGTCTTTAGATACAGTAAGTTAACATCTTGTCTGCACATTAACACTGCTTATGTTACTGTGCAGAAACAATTTTGTTGAAGCTGTTTAAATTTCTGTCGAAAACCTCAATTTGACTTCACATTTTCTAATCTATACAATTCCTCAAGGAAAGCACAAAAGAGGTGATCCATGAGATTCGATGTTTATTGCGATGAAAGCAGGCCTGATTTATTTTCATCTAAAAACAGGCAGGGTAAATTTCTTGTTATCGGAAGTCTTTGGTTGCGGTATGATGACAGACAGAAATTCAAAGAAGAAATTCATTTATTAAGAGATAGGTATAAAGTAGGTGGAGAGTTTAAATGGGGCAAAGTTTCTCCTTCAAGAGTTGATTTTTATAAAGAGTTGGCAAAATGGTTTTTTGATAAAAAATTAGATCTCCGTTTCCGTGCTGTAGTTATTGATGCTGAAAAAGTGGATTTGATGACATACCATGGTTCGGATCAGGAGCTGGGATTTTATAAGTTTTATTACCAGATGCTTCATCACTGGGTGCTTGACTGCAATGAGTATGCTGTTTTCTGTGATTTTAAAAGTAATAGAAAAAAAGATCGTCTTATTGTACTCAAAGATGTTCTTTCAAATTCAAACCTTTCTTCCAGAATTCTTTCAGTACAACCTGTAAAATCAGAAGAGTCTGTTTTTATTCAACTGGTTGATGTTTTGACTGGAGCGGTTTCAGCAAAATTCAATAATTCAAATATTGGTTCTGCGAAAGAAGAGTTGTTCAAAATAATTTCTTCAGAATTAACAGATAGAAAAATGCAACCGACACCCAAAACAGAAGAGAAATTTAATATTTTCAATATCAATCTTTGCGGCGGATGGTAATGGCATATCCGTCATTGGTTCATTACGATTCAATAGATGAATATAGATGTCATTTTGAGAAAGTTTACTGTTCAACCCCTTTAAAAACTTTTGATGGAATTATGGTTAGATTTCGTCATCGTGATTTCGATCATGCTTTTTATGAGACCATTAATTTTAAAGACGATACTTTTTCAAAAAAAAGAGCTGAAAGGATTGACTGGATAAAATGTGCACTGGAGGATCCAGTAAGCGAATGTTATGTAGGATGGGACAATAAAAAGAAAAAATATTGTCGTACCAGGCGAGTCACTATAGTAATGGGTAATTATGTTGTTATTATCGCTATTCACAATACATCGAATGTAGCAGAATTTATAACAGCATATCTCGCCGATTCAATGGACAAAACAGGCAGACTATCTACGATCTCAAAGATTAGAAACAGCCCTAAATGGAAGTGATATAAAAAGAAAAACCGCTGATTCGCCAGGCTGGCTCAGCGGAAGCCTTTTTTAATTCAACCACCACTGGTGGAGAACACTTTTATCGTATTCGACATCTTGAAATTTGTCAAGTGCATGAAAAAACTATTTCTTTTTCCCTTCCTTCACAGCTTTATTTTCTTTCAGGAGTTTCGGGGGAGTTATCGGAACTGCTGGTGTCGGGGCGGGTCCGGCTGGCGGGGCTGGCTGTTCAACTTTTTCGCACCAGTTGCCGTCATATTTTGTGAAGATGAACTTTTCGTTAAATGGTGAGAGGTAGAGCGAGTTATCTTTTTTGAGCGGTGTTTCTATCCCTTTCTGTGTGCCGAGCATGAATGTGCCGCCGTTAAATTCAACTTCGATACCTTTGTCAAATCCGTATTTTGTCATGTATTCAGGTTTCCAGTCGTCCAGTTTCCGTCCGAGTCTGATGCGGGGAAGTTCGCTGATGATCCTTTCGACAGAATCAGGGTCGGCTTTGCAGTTTTTATCTTTCACTTCCCATGAATCGCCGTTTTTAGTGAGTGTTACTTTCTCACCTTTCTGAAGATCGCCGATACTTATTGACTTTATTGATGAAGTATCAAGCGCATCGAAAAGTTTCACAGATTCCTGCTCAATGTTCCGTTCGACCTTTTTCTTTACCGAGAATTGCTGGAATGCGATCATTCCGGCAAGCGCTATAAGAATGACCGCTACGATCATGTTAGTTTTGCTCATGACACCCTCCCTGACCTTCTATTCCTCAGTATCATCCTGAAAATACCGTAAATTATAACAAGTAGCGGAACAAAAAGAGTTCCCGTCCACTTAATTGCATTCTTTGCATTATCTGAAATGGCAGGATCGACGAAAGTGAAACCCTGACCGCGGTTCCTGATGCTCACAAGCTCCGTGCTGTTGTTGAGATAGTCGATAAGATTCAGGAAAAACATGCCGTTAGCCTGAAAGTTTCTCAAAGTCCTGTCCAGAATGAACTCCGGAGTCGCAATGAAAAGTATAGCCCCGTCCGAAGTAGCGTTCTCTATGAAAACATCCTGCTTATCCTTCACGGCAGACGGGATCGTATCTTTCGTGAAAGCGCTTTTGAACCTTCCTTCGCCCATAACAGCCATATCAAGAACTTTCAGCTCGCTTTCAGAAGGAGTCCTTATATTTGAGGGATCTATGACAACAGTCCCGCTTTCAGACCAGCTTTTCCCCGAAGTTTTTACTATTGATCTGAACTTCACGCTCTCTGAAGGGGTTGTTGAAATGGAACTTGAATAGGTGAAAGCGAGCGCTCCGGTATTTCTCATCGAGTTGGGAAGGTCGGCGGATATCTGCTCAGGAGAAGTCTTTATCCAGAGCGGATAGGGTGCCAGATATCTCATTTCACCCTGCGGTATCATAACTGAATAGCTGTACGAATCGAAAACAAGGTCTTTATTCAGAGTGAATCCGTATTTCTTTAACTGGTCATCATAGTTGAATCTCGTTTCTGATGCTATCATCTGCTGGGTAGGAGCCATGCCGGACTGAAGCACCGCCACTTTTCCTCCCTTCATTATGAACTGGTCCAGAGCATATTTCTCCCATTCGGAAAGGTCTGATGTGCCGTTGAGAACAACTATTTTGACCGACGGATCAAAAAAAGCGCCGTCAGGAAGCCTTTTTTCACTTACATCGTACATTTCTGAAAGCGCCTGACCGACTGCCGTTGTGTCTTCATAGATCGAGTGACTGGGAGGCATTTGCGCCATGAGCTGTGCCCTCATCTGCGGGTCGAGACCTTCCGGAAGCTTTTTTGACGAGCTCAGGAACACGATGGAGTCCTTTTTTTCTTTTGTCAGCTTGAGTATCGCCGAAGTGAGCTGAAATTCAAGGTCGTCAACGGACATCACGACGGGCAGTACCTCCATCTTTTCACCGCTGAAAAGGGCGATACCCATATATGCCGCCTGAAGCTCCTCCTTGTTCTGACCGATCACATTGAGCTGGACTTTCTGAATGCCTGCGCTCTGAGCATCTTTTTCTATCTGGGCGTCTTTTTCAGGATAGAGAACGGAAAGATTGAAGTTCCCCTTGCCGTATCTTTCGTATTCGGTCAGAAGATCCATCACATTCCTTTTCACGGGAAGAACTCTCGGCGGGAGTTCTTCGCTCACATAGAATTTGACCCTGATCTCATCCTTGAGCCCGGAAAGGATGTCCTTTGTCGAATCGCTGACCGTGTAAATCCCGTCTTTTGTAAAATCGACCCTGTAGAAAAGTTCAGCCGCCGCGATATTTACGAGCATCACGACAGCTGTAACGAGCAGAATGTTTATGAGAGAATCTCTTTTAGTGTTTTTCATGGTCTCCTCCTACCAGTTTCTGCTTTCAAGTGAACGGATGTTGTAGAAAACGAACAGGAATATGATCGAAAGATAGTAGATCACATCCCTTGAGTCGAGAACGCCCCGCTGAATGCTCTGGAAATGGTATGAAAGTGAAAGGTTCCTGATGAGATCGCCCATCGAAGCCGGGAAAACGGAATACACGGGTTCTGTCCCTATTATCATCAGTATGAAAGCGGTAACTGCGGTGATGAGGAAAGCCGAGACCTGATTGGAAGTGAACGAGCTTATCAGATTTCCGATCGCAACATAGCTGGATGCGAGAAAAGCGAGCCCGATGTATGAAGTTATCACAGGTCCCCAGTCAAGTTCTCCCGTCATTGAGACAAGCAGAGGCACAGCCGAAGTGAGAATTATCGCTATCAGCACAAAAAGCGATCCGGCAAGGAATTTTCCGCTTACAAGTTCGACATCTTTCACAGGCATGGTGAGAAGCACTTCCATAGTCCCGTTCTTTTTCTCTTCAGCCCAGCTTTTCATCGTGACAGAAGGAATGAAGATCAGGAATATCCACGGAATTATACTGAAGAAATCGTTCATGCTCACAACACCGATAAGGAAGTAGAGCCTGAAAAAAAGAAACCCGGTTATAACAAGGAACAGGGTGAAAAATATATATGCTATCGCTGAATTGAAGTAGCTTGAAAGCTCCTTTTTCATTATTACAAGAGAATATTTCATTTTTTTCCTCCTTCTGTAAGGTCGAGGAACATGTTCTCAAGCGAACTTCCCTCCATGTAGAGCTGTGCAAGTTTCCAGTTGTTGCGGACTGCTGTCTCGAATATCAGGTTTGAAGTTTCCTTTTCACCTGCCGCCACTATTCTGAAAATACCGGCTCCTGATGGTTCAGCTTTGATAACACACTGGATTTCCTTTATTTTTTCGATTGCATCAACCGGTATTTCAAGAAGTTCCAGAACGAAAATATTGCCCCCTTTCGATCTCTCACGCAGATTTTCTATTCTATCGTCCGCCACTATGCGGCCTTCATTTATTATGACGACCCTGTCCGCCACAGCTTCAACTTCTGAAAGTATGTGACTGCACAGGATGACAGTCTTTTCCTTTCCAAGGTCCCTGATGAGAGTCCTTATTTCTGCAATCTGTTTGGGGTCAAGACCGTTCACAGGTTCATCGAGAATGAGTATCTCGGGATCGTGGATTATCGCCTGTGCAAGACCGACACGCTGTCTGTAACCTTTTGAAAGATGCCCGATTATCCTGTGACTTACATTTGAAATGCCGCATTTTGAAAGGGCGGAACTTATCGCTTTGTCAGGGTCGCCAAGTCCTCTCATTGATGCAATAAACCGTAGATATTCCTCGACGGTCATGTCGGTGTAAAGCGGATTGTTCTCGGGAAGATAGCCTATGCTTTTCCTTGTTCCCACAGGATCTTTTGAGATCCCGACACCTTTAATTTTCACATTGCCGGAGTCGGGCGGCATAAAGCCTGTGATGATCTTCATAACTGTAGTCTTTCCTGCACCGTTGGGTCCGAGGAACCCGAGGATCTCACCTTTGTGAAGAGAAAATGAAATGTTTTCCGCGGCTTTCAACTGTCCGTAATTTTTTGAAACGCCGCTAAGTTCGATCATTACATCCATGAAATGCCTCCAGAACAGTTAAAAATTCGCAAAAAAAAACAAACTATCTGGAAAAAATATTCCTGAAAAAATTAAAGGGGTGTTTTTGTAAAATTCGTTTTACGGTTTCTGGTTGTTCTCTGAAAGCCAGTGATGGATCTTGCAGGTGATCATATCGATCGCGACATGGTTGGCGCCCCCTTCCGGGATGACGATATCGGAATACTGGATGGTGGGTCTGACGAAATCACGGTATGCGGGTCTTACCATTGTGTAGTAGCGTTCCCTGATCTCCTCGAACGACCTTCCGCGGCTTTCCATGTCTCTTTTTATCCTTCGAAGGACCCTGATGTCGGCATCGGTATCGACGAATATCTTGATGTCGAGCCAGTCGCGGATCTCTTTTTTATAGAATGTCATGATGCCTTCAATGATAATGATATCGGCAGGTTCCACTCTTTCAGTTATTTTCTTCCTGAGGTGGATGACAAAATCGTAAACAGGTTTTTCGATCGCGGTGTTGCTTTTCAGATCGCGCAGATGCTTTTCCAGAAGCTCGAAATCTATTGAATCGGGCGAATCGTAATTTATATGCTCCCTCTGGTTCAGATTGAGATTTGAAAAATCCCTGTAATAGGAATCCATCTCGATTATCACGACCCTTTCATCCTTTGAAAAAGCCGATTTTATGTTCTTTGCGATCGTGGTCTTTCCTGAACCCGAACCGCCCGCAATACCGATGATAAGAGGCATCTTGAACTCCTGTGAAAAAAACAGACCCTGAACCCGTGAAAGATGGTAGCGGGTTATGTTTTCAAAGTCAAAAAATCGGAAAAAGAACCCTCGTTCTCCCCGGTCCTCCGACCAATCTCCAAACCGGGCTAAGCAAGCACCGTCCTCCAGACGGTTAAGTTTGAGATTGCGGACTGAAGGTCCGAGTTATCTTAGCCCGTGCTCATCGGGCCGGGAAAAAGGATGCAAAACGGGACTGCAAAATTCATTACTTGACAAAAAAAAGGCATATTCTAAAATCTCTCAGAGTTGTGAGATTTCTAAGGAGAATAAAATGAAAAAGCTGATTATTTTCGCGTTAATTCCGGCGTTTATGCTGTTTTTTGCAGTCGCATGTTCCGATGAAGATCCCAAGGCGCAGGGCGGATATGACAATGATAACAATGCGGGTGATGAAGATGCCGCTGATACCGGTGACGAAGATGCGGTCGCTGATGATTCAGGAAACACAGGCGATACAGGCACCGATACCGACACTGCTGATACCGGTAATACAGGTGACACCGCTGATACCGGCGACACGGCAGATACGGGTGATACGGCAGACACAGGCGACACAGCCGATACCGGAAATACGGGATTTGAGAAGATCGGAGATTTCAATCTCGCTTTCGAAGGCAAGATAAATGTCGATCTCAGCCAGTACATGCAGATAAAAGGCGGCGCAGGCGATGTGAATTTCAACTACAGAGGAACCCCTTATACTTTCGGACAGCTGAATGTCCTTATAGTCCAGCTTTTCCCCCTTGCAATACTCCAGCAGAACAATGTCGCAGTAATGTGGCTTGAAAGCGCACCCGGACTCGGTGCGGAGACAAAGAAAGTCTTCGGATACACTTTCCCGTCCACAATTCAGCCCGGAAGCACAACAATGGAAGCGGCACAGGCGTTTGCATTTTTCGGCGACATCAATATCAACCTCCAGGGCGGACAGTTCGACATCAAATGTGTAAGGGCGGCATCATATCAGGGAACGCTCAACATGGAATCTTATGACGGTGCTAACGCTAAATTTAATTCATTCGGAGATCTTCTTGATCCGGCAGCGGCAGGTTCACAGCTTCCCTATCCGGTATGCACCGACTAAAGGGTTTCTACCTATATAACAGCAACAGGCTTGAAAGACTGCTTGAAAAAGCGGTCGAAATAACAGGTTCAATGCCTTGCAGTGATCCCCTTGCAAAAAGCTACATAGTTGTCCAGTCCGACGGGATGGGCAGGTGGCTCTCTCTTGAGATCGCAAGGATAAAAGGGATCCATGCGAACACGGTGCACCTTACTGTTGAGAAATTTCTTCAGAAATTCGCATCAGTTGTGACCGGACTGAATTACAGTGAAGCCTACGACCCTGAAAATCTCAGATGGACCATATACGGTATACTGAACGATGCTCCCAGAAGCAGATACCGCGAGCTTAATTCATACATCGCAGGAGACCCGCTGAAAAGGATCGTCATAAGCGGAAAAATGGCCGATCTGATCGACCAGTATACAGTCTACAGACCGGAAATGGTATCACAGTGGAAGAAAGGAAAGACAGTCAATAGAGGCGACAGGGATGAAGCATGGCAGAAGGAGCTTTTTCTTGAAACGGCACAGAAACTTAACGGACATCCTGACAGGGCATCACTGCTTGAAGATTTCATAAAAAAGTGTGACGGACCGGTTGATATTCCTGAAGAAATGAAAGGAGGCATTATCCTTTTCGGCATTTCCACGATGAGCAGATATCATCAGCTTATGCTCAGAGCGGTCTCAAAGCTTATCCCTGTGCATCTGTTCTTCATGAACCCGTGCAGGGAGCACTGGGGTGACATAGTACCGACAAAGAAAAGCGAAATGTTCAAAATGCTCGATAAAGAGGAACTGCACTACGAGTCGCCCAACAGGTTCCTTTCCGATCTGGGAATATCAGGAAGAGAGTTCTTTATATCCATTCACGAAGATGATGTGATGGAAGATGACATGTTCGAAGAGCCGGAAGGCACTGCTCTGTCAATGCTTCAGAGCATTCAGAAAGAGATCCTCAACATGAACGAGGATGAGGAGATAAGGCTTGACAGTTCAATAAAAGTGAACGGATGCTGGGGAATGACCAGAGAAATGGAAGTTCTGAAAGATGAACTGCTTTACATTTTTACGCACGATCCCGATATAAAACCCCATGATGTCGTTGTGATAACTCCCAGAATAGAAGAGTATGCTCCTTACATTGAAGCCGTTTTCGGCTCGGCGGACGGTGAACCGGTCATACCGTACACTGTTGCCGACAGATCAGCACGGGGAGATGGAAAAAGCGTTGATGCGTTTTTAAAGATAATGGACCTTCTGGATACCGGTTTTCTAATGTCTGATGTCATGCCGGTCTTTGAGATAGAGCCTGTCCACAGGAAATTCGGCATGACCAGGTCAGATCTCGAGACCGTGATGAAAGCGGTCAGGGATTCAGGCATAAAATGGGGTATAGACAGGAGGTTCAGGGAACTGAAAGGAGCGCCTCCTTTTGAACAGAACACATGGAGGTTCGGTTTTGAAAGGATGCTGCTCGGATATTCGATGCCGGGAGGAGGTGTGGAGACTTTCGGCGGTGTGATGCCGTATGACCGAATAGAAGGACAGCGCGCAAGGACGGTAGCAAGGTTCATGACTTTCTGCGAAACGCTTTTCAGGACATGGAGCTCTTTCAACATGGAAAGAAGCCTTAGCGACTGGGCGGCAAGGCTCAATGGACTGATAGACGATATCATGGTCGAAGACAGCGATAATGCAGAAGAGATGCGATTTCTCAGAAAGATGTTCGACAGTCTCAGGAACGAAGAGAGGCTTTCAGGCATAAAATGCGCAGTCGGAGTGCGTGTTATAAAAGCGGTGCTTGAGGAAAAAATAATGCTTAGCGGTTTTAACAGAGGCTTCATGAAGGGCGGAGTTACATTCTGCTCGATAAAACCTCTGCGGAGCATACCGTTCAAAGTGGTCTGCATGGCCGGAATGAACGATGATCTTTTTCCCAGAGATCCCGGATCGACCGGTTTCGACCTGATCAGAAAATATCCGGCCCCCGGCGACAGGAACGCAAAGAACAGCGACAGATATTTCTTTCTTGAATCGCTTCTGAGCGCAAGGAAGTATTTCATAGTCAGCTACAGTGCGAGAAATGCGAGGGACAGCTCGTTCAACATCTGTTCCTCACCCGTGAGACTTCTGACAGAATACCTTGCAAGGAAAACAGGCGGAAAAAGTGAAGGGGCTGTTTTCAGGGAGACGGCGCATCCTCTTCAGCCATTTTCCGAGAAGTACTTTCTTGACAGTTCACCGCTTTTCACATTTTCCGCAAAGGACCATCTGGCCCATCTTTCGTTTGGCAAAAGCGGAGATCCGCAGTCCGGTGTTGCAAAAAGGCAGGAGCTTCCGCTTTTTCAGGGTCCTTTTGAAACGGCTCTTGATGAACTGATATCGTTTTTCATGAACCCTCCGAAAGCCTTTCTTTCAAAGAGGCTGGGCGTAATAGCGCCTTACATTGAAAAAGATGAGTCTGACAGCGAACTGTTCTCGATAGATAATCTTTCCGCATACATATTCAGAAAAGAGTATCTTGAAATGCATCTTGAAGGATTTTCCGCCGCTGATTTCAAAAGAAGGATGAGAGGTTCAGGCTTGTCCCCTCACGGTCCGGCAGGGAAAGTTCTTCTTGATTCGGTAATAAAGGATGCAGAGCCGTTCATTTTGAAAGCTGACAGATACACAAGCGGGATCAGGCCCGGCAAGTTCCCGTTCTCATTCTCTTTTGATATGCCGGAAGGAAGGATGACGATCTCCGGAAAGCTCGGGAACATCTATCCTGATGGACAGGTCTTTTTCAAGCCGGCGAAGAACCTCAATTCAAAAGATATCATAACATGGTGGATCTGCCATATTGTGATGAACGCGGCCGGAATTAAAAAGAGCACCTATCTTTGCACAATGGATAAGGATATTGAAATACCGGCATTGGAAGAGCCTTTTAAACATCTGTCTGAGATAGCGGAGGTGTATATAAAAGGTCTTTCATCACCTCTTCCTGCCACACCTTTCATCATGCAGGTAATGGCGGATGAAATGAACAAGGGGGAATCCCCTGAAAATGCATTCGTGAAGATGATCGAGAAAAGAAATTCCCAGTGGGGAGGAGAGGAGGACGATATAATATTTAAAATTATCGCCGGCATGACGGGTTTCTATTCAGGCTCGCCGGAAGTCGTTAAACTGGTGGCTGACACATCGAGGAAAGTCTACGGAAGTTATACAGGATATGCGGAGAAGAACGGTTGAAAAGATTTGACTGCCGTGAAATAGAGCTTAAAGGAAAGAACCTTATCGAAGCGAGCGCCGGTACAGGAAAGACCTATTCGATAGCGCTTCTTTTCCTGAGAATGGTGCTGGAAGGCATGAAGGCCGATTCCATTCTCACTGTGACATTCACCAATGCCGCAACAGCTGAACTTAAAAGCAGGATAATAAACTTTCTGAAAACTGCAGGAGCGGTTCTTGACGGTTCAGTAAAAAGCGACTGTCCTGACGAGATACGGGACATTATTTCCCGTTACGAGGCTTCCGCCGGTCGTGATACTGTCGTGCAAAGGCTTGCCGCCGCATCGAAGGACATGGATAATGTGCAGATATTCACGATACACGGTTTCTGCAGGAGAATGCTGGCTGACAATGCTTTCGAGGCAGGTGTTCTTTTCAACATGGAGATAGCTCCTGACATCGAAGAGACGGTGAGAGGCGCAGTTGAATCTTTCTGGAGGCGGGAGATACAGCATATACCTGCTGATGTGCTTCCCGCGATCTCTTCCGGCAGGTGGTTCTCGATCGAAGGGCTGATGGACCTTGTGAAAGGGAGAAGAAATGTGATCGACCTTGTGATCCTTCCTGAAAGCGGAAAGGATTCGCTGAGCTGGGAACACAAAGGCAGTATTTTCAATACCGGTGATGACGGAGGCCTGTGCAGTGATCTCGTCGTGCTTTTCAGGAGACTGCTGACGGAAGTGAACGGAGCTGTTGCTGTCGAGACGGCTAAGAACGGGGCTACCGGGTTCGACGACCTTCTGAAACTGATAGATGCCGCACTTAACGACCCTGCAAAGAAAGACATCCTGATAAGTTCGATGAAAAAGAAGTACAGCGCTGTGCTGATAGATGAGTTCCAGGACACCGATTCCCTTCAGTATTCAATATTTGAAAGACTTTTCGGGGGAGGTCACCATGTGATGTTCTTCATCGGTGACCCGAAACAGGCGATAT
The DNA here is from genome assembly GCA_022703485.1 of bacterium. Classification (GTDB taxonomy): domain Bacteria; phylum UBP6; class UBA1177; order UBA1177; family UBA1177; genus JAKLDO01. The sequence continues at coordinate 37,068 of JAKLDO010000006.1, read as the reverse complement.
ACAGCTTCAGGAACGCCGATGTTTTTGCATATCTGGAAGCAAAAAAGAAACTGAATGAAGACAGACAGTACACGATGGATGTCAATTACAGGTCGTCAAGAATGGCCGTAAATGCTGTAAAAGCGGTGTTCAGGAGAGAAAACCCGTTTGTGATCCCTGACATTCCTCTGCCTGAAGTCGAATCGTCATCGGAAGAAGAGAACGGTCTTTATCTGAAAGGAGTTCCGGTTCCGGGAATGGAGATCAAGTTCATCAGAAAGGATGCTGCACTGCCTTTTGAGCTTTCATCTGACAGAAGCCGCATGGTCTACAGAGTGAAGCATGACTTTGCAAAAAGAAAGGCTGTATCAGACATATGCGCCTCCATAATTGAAATGCTTAAGGAAGGCTCTGCATACACGATCACCGAAAAGAACACTCACCGGGAGCTTAAACCTTCAGACATAGCGGTGCTCGTCAATTCGAACACGGATGCCGAACTTGTCAGGAACAGTTTTTCAAAATACGGCATACCTTTTGTGATGGCATCGAACACATCAGTTTTTGAAAGTGACGAGGCTTTCGACATGCTGATCGTGCTTGAAGCGATGTTCAAATGCATTCCGGGCAGGATCAAAGCGGCCCTTCTTACACGGTTTTTCGGCAGGACGGCGGATGATATCATAAGACTTTCTGAAGATGCTCCTGAAATGGAGAAATGGTACGGTTTCTTTTCCCGCTTAGGAGACATCTGGGAAAGGCACGGTTTTCTCGTAGCGTTCTCAGAACTGCTTGAAGAAGAAGGGACATACGGAAGGATATCATCAGGCGGCAGCGGTGAAAGGCGGCTTACAAATGTCAGACACCTAATGGAGCTCATGAACAGAAATGAATCTGACAGCGGCATTTCTCCTGAGGCGTCACTGCGCTGGTTCAAAGAGAAAATGAATGGAAAAAGCTCTTCGGAAGATGAACAGCTCAGACTGGAAAGTGATGATAATGCAGTCACGATAACTACGGTTCATAAAAGCAAAGGACTTACCTATCCTGTCGTTTTCTGCCCTGACCTGTGGCGTAAAGCGGAAGTGTCAAATACTGCACTGTTCCACTCTTATCACGATGACAGCGGCAGACCTGTAATGGATTTCAACGTTAAAGACAGAGAAGCGGCCGGAAAGCATGTGTCCGAGCTTCTGTCCGAGAATCTGAGGCTTGTCTATGTCGCATTGACCAGGGCAAGGTACACGACCGTCATCTACTGGGGAACGATATCCGGAAATGAATCGACCCCTTTTGCATATCTTTTCCACGGTGAAAAAGGTTTTGTAAAGACCGCCGGGGATGAAAAGCTGATGAACGATCTCGTGAATATGGAAAAGAACAGTAATAATTCAGTAAAAGTGAGCGATGTCATTTCGGTTCCGCAGGGCATTCTCAAAATGAAGAAAGGTCGGGGTTCCGGTAAAGGTCCGCTCAGACTTCATTCAAAGATAGTTCCGCAGTGGGTCACGGGAAGTTTCAGCTCTCTAACTTCGGGACATTTATCGGGAGAGACTTTCCTTGAAACGCCTCCGGACGAAGTTGTTCCTGAAGACGACAGTGTTCCGTCAGAAGGGATCCTTGCATTCCCTGCCGGAGCAAAGGCCGGTGTTGTTCTCCATTCAGTTTTTGAGGAAATGGACTTTTCAGATAGAGATGCAGGCGGTCTTATCAGCAAAATGCTTGACAGTGCCGGAATGAGATATTCAGAAAAAGGGGATGATATGACGCCATGGGTCCTTGACTGCGTGAATGCCGTCCTCGATGCTCCTCTTTTTAACGGAAAGTCTCTTAGAAATGTTGAGAAAAGGAACTGTGTCGCTGAAATGGAGTTCTTTTTCCACACTGATAATTTTGATACAAAGAAGATAACCGGACTGCTGAAAGAAAAAGTGGCGCTTCGGGAAAGCAGTTTCAAAGGTTTCATCCGCGGATTCATGGACCTTGTTTTCAAACTTGACGGAAAATACTATCTTCTTGACTGGAAATCGAACAGACTCGGTTCCAAAGTGAGCGATTACGGGCCGGTTTCAATGGAAATGGAAATGAAAAAGCACAATTATGTCCTTCAGTATATGCTTTATCTTTCGGCTCTTGACAAATACCTGAAACTGCGTGATCCGGATTACAGTTATGAAAGGGATTTCGGAGGCGTTTACTATATTTTCCTCAGAGGTGTCACGGTGGCGAACGGCTATGTAACAGGCATATTCGAAGACAGGCCTTCGCAGGAAATGCTTAATGAATTCAATAGTATAATAGGCTGAAAAATGGATGTGAACATTCTTACACTGTATAAAGCCGGCATTATTGACGACCTCGATCTGCACTTTTCACGGTTCATACTTCAGAAGGAAAAAAGGGACCTGACAGCCTCCGGACTTCATGTGATCGAGATAGCTACGGCCCTTATCAGCAGATCTATAGCGGCAGGGAACATATGTCTTAGTGAAAAGGACCTCGAAGCTGTAAAAGCCGAGTGCGGTCCGTCAGGTGAGTTTCTGCCTTCGTGGAGCGATATCTGTACTTTATTCAAAGATGCGCCTTGGTGCAGTGACGGAAAACTTGTCAGACCGGTCGTTTTTGACGGTGAGAGATTCTATCTTTACAGATACTGGAACTATGAATCGAAGCTCGCCGGTATGGTGAAAATGATGTCTTCACAGCCCGGCATGTTCAACTCCAAGGCTGATGAAGCCGCAGATCTGGCATCAGGTATGTTCAGAGATTCAGCTTCATACGGTCTTCAGATGAAAGCGGTTACAGGAGTTTTTTCAAGGAGGTTCAATGTTATAACAGGCGGTCCCGGAACAGGTAAGACCACTGTCATTGCAAGGATCATTTCAATAATCTGGAAGCTTTTCCCGGGCACTGTCGTAAGGCTGGCGGCGCCTACAGGAAAGGCCGCGGCAAGGATAAACGAAGCTCTGAGCTCCTCTGCACAGCAGATGAAGGACATTGTTGATGCTGATATCCTTGAAAAGCTCAACGGCCTGAGCGGATCGTCCATTCACAGGCTTCTGGGGTGGATGTCAGGAAAGACAGTTTTCCGTCATAACAGTGATGAGCCGCTGGATGCCGACATTCTGATCGTTGACGAGGCGAGCATGGTGGACCTTGCGATGATGTCGCTTCTGCTTGAAGCCGTTAAACCGGGTGCTTCGGTGATCCTGATAGGAGATAAGGACCAGCTTGCAAGTGTCGAGGCTGGCAATGTTCTGGGGGATATATTCCGTGCCGCTTCAGAAGGTTATATTGAAAGGGATGCTGTCACTGAATTCATCGAAAGCTACAGGTTCAGAAAAGGTACCGGAATAGGAGAGCTGGCAATGTCGATCAGAGAGGGGCTTCCAGCAGAAAGACTGGAAGCTATAGCCGAGTACCACGGAAGCGAAGTAAGATATTTATCCTCAATAAACGAAAAAGCAGCTGAAAAGATCGTCAAATGGTATGAAAAGGTTATGCAGTGCAGTGACCGCGACGAGGCGTTTGATGCTTTCGAAAAGTTCCGCATACTCTGTGCCACGAGAAATGGCAGGAACGGAGTTGAAGAGGTTAACAGATATGTTGAAAAGATGCTTGGAATTAAAGGCATTATAAAAGAGGATGGCGTGTGGTACGGCGGCAGGCCTGTAATGGTGCTTGAGAACAACTATGAACTCGAACTGTATAACGGTGACTGCGGACTTATATTCGATGTTTCAGGAGAAAAAAGGGCTTTCTTCAGGAGAGGAAAGGGCGTTTTCAGGACTTTTCCTGTCGCAGTTCTGCCGAAAGTCGAAACGGTATATGCAATGACAGTCCACAAAAGCCAGGGCAGTGAATACGATTCTGTCATGATAGTTTTTCCTCAGAAGGATGTACCGTTACTTACAAAAGAGCTTCTATACACGGCTGTTACAAGAGCTAAAACGGAAATAACGCTCATCGCGGGAATTGAACTGCTTCTCACGGCATCAGGCAGATCGGCGGTCAGAAGTTCAGGACTGGTAAGCGCCCTGAAACGCATGGAAGAGAAGAAAAATTGAAATATTGTGACAGTTCATTAATTGATTATACTTGATACGGATAAAATTTTTTTGAAGGGCTGAATATGAGATCAAAAGTATTGTTCATTGCTGTTTTTATGGTTATTTCCGGTTCCGGCTGTGATAAGGTCGCCACTGTTATAAACAATGAACCTCCGGTGACATATCTTTTCCTTTACACGAATGATGAACACGGACACATTTATGAAAAGGACGGATGGTATAAAGCGGCCGAACTTAACGAAATGTGGGAGGAGGAGGAAAAGGCCTGTTCAGGATGTGTTGTTTTCAAGGTGTCAGGCGGAGACAGCTACACCGGAAGTTCGATATCATCGCTTTTTGACGGCGAATCAACAGCAAGGTTCATGGGAATGATCGGTTATCAGGTCAGCGCTGTCGGGAACCACGAATTTGATTTCGGCATACAGGCTTTTGAAAGCAACAGAAAGGCTTCAGGCATAGAGTATCTGTCTTCGAACATAATCTTTTCCGACCTTAAAAAGGCGTTCATGTCATCGACCTCGTTCGATTCAAAGGGCGGAACTGTATTTTTCACCGGGTCCACCACAGAAGAGCTTAAACAGATAGCGTTTGCGAGCTATCTGAAAGATGTAACGGTGGTTAAGCCTGAAGGTCCTGTCGGAAGAGAGCTTGAAAAGAACAGCAACAGCGCTTTAATGCAGATAGTTCTGTCACATGAATCGACTGATTCAGCGGCTAAATGGGCGACCGCATTGAAAGAAAAGCCTCTGATAGTGTTCACGGCGCATGAACATGCTGAAGCTTTAAAGAACCACAGCGACATACTGTTCGTCCAGACTACCGGCAAATTTGAAAGTTATGCAAGGATCGAAGTGCAGAAAAAGGATGGAAATCTTTTTGTCACAAAAGCTGACATCGTGCCGTTAAATAAAAAAGGGCAGTTCAATTCGGCAACATCACAGAAAATAAAGAAATTGACAGATGACTATCTCGAAAAGCTTGAAAGGAAGGCGGGGCAGCCTCTGATAAAGGCAACTGTCCCTTTTGAGTTCGAGTCGTTCCAGAAACTCTATGCATGCTCTCTGCTTGCCGCATTTCCTGAATATGAAGTTTCCATGAGCAATCCCGGCGCTTTCAGGGATTCAATAGGGCAGGGGATCGTAAAAAAAAGCGACATAATATCAATGCTCCCTTTTCAGAACAGAATAGTCCTTTCTTCAATAAAGGGAAAAGATCTGATCTATAATCTCGGTCTTTCGGGAGAAAGTTACTGCGGAGTTAAAAGATCGGAAGGATCATGGACGCTTAACGGATCTGCAATAGAGCCTGACAGAAAATACAAGGCAGTTATCCACGAATACATCTACAGCGGCGGAGATTATTATAAATTCATTGTTGATGAAGCAGAGAATCAGATAACTTCGAGATGCTGGAGAGAGCCGCTTGAAAAATATCTTGCACAGAGCAGCGGTGACGGAATGGCTCTTGAAGATGCATATGCAGGATTGATGGCCCGTTACGGCCGCTGAACTGTTTCGAGATAGTTCATCACTTTCTTGATATCTTCCCAGACAGGTCTTTTATAGTTCTCATTTCTTAGAAGTGCACTGGGATGATATGTGACGAAAACTTTTATATCACCGTATGAATAAGTGCTTTCCCTTGCTTTTGTTATTGTTGTTTCAAGGCCCAGAAGATGTTTCGCGGCAACCTTGCCAAGAAGCACTATCACTTTAGGGTTTATTATTTCGATCTGTTTTTTAAGATAACCTATACATGCCGCGGCTTCATCAGGGAGGGGATCTCTGTTCGAGGGAGGTCTGCATTTCACGACATTTGCAATATAGACCGATTCCCGCGGTATTTTCATCCCGTTCTCGATTATCTTTGTCAGAAGCTGTCCCGCTTTTCCGACAAAAGGACGGCCTGAAATGTCCTCATCCTCTCCGGGACCTTCACCTATGAACATTACTGAAGCCTCAAGACTGCCCTCACCGAAAACGAAGTTCTTTTTTGTGGAACCGAGCCTGCATCCGCTGCATTTAAATACTTCTCTCCTGATCTTTTCCATGGGTTTCAAGGTTTCAAGCGAGCTGTTCTCTATCTCTATCTTCAACGGAATATTGCCGGTTGAAATGCCGGTAAGCACTTTTTTTGTGAACTCTGTGTCATAATTGAAAGGCTGGATTGAATGCTGCCAGAGAAGCCAGTTCTCTATTTTATGAGAGCGTGTCAATTTTTCTTCTTGCCGTATCTCAGGATGAAAAGATTGTCTTCAACTGCGTTAACGGCGGCTTCACGTACTTTCGGATCCTGTTCGTTCTTGATGATCTCTTTAAGGAAATCCTGAACGGACCTGTCAGCTATCTGGGCAAGCGCATCAATGGCGATCGATTTTGCAAGGATGGATTTTTCCCTTGTGACGAAATCATAAAGCGGTTTTGCTCCGCCGGGCTGATTAAGCTGACCTATGGCTATCGCTGCAGAGGTCCTGAGCTCCTCTTTCGGGTCTTCGTTGAGTACTTTGATAATGAATGGAAGCGATTCCTTGTACTGATATTTACCAAGAGTCGCAAGGACGATCTTCTTCCAGTAAAGGTCTCCGTTCTTGTCGAAAAGCTTTGTAAGCACTTCTGCAGTGGCGGGAGATTTTATTCTGTCAAAGTAATTGGAGAACTCATATTTTCTTTCTGAAGTTCTTTCATTTGTTGCGGCGGTGAGGACCAGTTCAGTAAGATCTGCACCTTCGTACTCTGAAATTATGTTGAGTATGGCGCCAAGCCATTCAGCGTCACCGCTTTCAAGCTGGAGAGCAAGGATCTTTGATGTGTCGGGAGCATCGATCTCGATGACTGATCTTACGAAGAACTCCTTGTTCGATGGAGGTTTCGCATAGGGGAAGCATTCACTGGAAGGCGGAGTATAAAGACTCACATTGTTGAGTATCTTTCCGATGGTCTTGGTGCTCTGCTTCGAAGCTATCTCCATAGCGGCTATTGCAAAAGCGGTCTGGGAATCCTGATTGAAGGTTTCAGCTTTTGCAAGGATGTTCTGGTTGAAATATATCTCTCCCATTATTCCGGCTGAATATTTCACTGCAAGGCATCCGAGGGTTCCGGGAGCTGCAACGAGCTTGCTGTATGTTTCGAAATCCATGCTTATGCCTGTGAGATAGGCTACTGTCAGTGCCGCTTTAAGGTCGTTCTGGCTGTTCTTTTCCAAATATTCCTTTATCAGACCGAGGAAAGTGTTCCTTGTCGAATCGGAGCTGATCTTATCAGCCTTTTCTCTTATTCCGACAGCGGCCACTTCAAAAAGTCTTATATCAAAAGACTGCCAGAAATTCATCATATAAGGTGCGTTGAATGAGAAGTTGGCCTGATTGTTAGCTACCGGAATGGTGATGCTGTCTTCAAGGAGTTTGAATTCGCTTCCATCTTTCTTTGTGATGAAAATGTACATCTCGCCTTTCTTAAACTCGTCCCTTTTCACTTTAAGCCGGAGTTTTTCATTATCTATGTTGCTTACGACCACATCTTCCTTGGCATCTCCCACAAAAGAGTTTTCAACGCGTATTCTCGCTTTGGTCTTTCCTCCCTGAATGAAAAAGCCCATGAAGATATTATCGGCTTCAACTATTGATTTGATGAAATTCTCATTCTTCAGTTCCAGCTCATCTCCTGTAACGCTGTCCTGAGCGGAAACATCCAGAAGAAAAAAGAACGAGAAAATTATGAAAAGCATTTTCCTCAACATAACACCCTCCGCAAAATACAAGAGCCAAAATTTTGTTCCAGTTGAGAATTTATACTTAAACAGAGGCTTTGTCAATATTAATAAGAACTGTCTTTTAGTTCTATTCCTTGACATATATGGCAAGTCGAATAAAATTTCCGGTGCTTTTTTTGTAACTGATGATAATTTTCCGGAGACTTTAGAATGGATTACAGCAAAACATTGAATCTGCCCGTCACCGATTTCCCCATGAAAGCCAATCTTCCCGTTAAGGAACTTGATATTCTGAAAGAGTGGGAAAAGATAGACATTTATTCAAAGCTGATGAAAAAAAATGAAGAAAATCCGTCATTTGTGATGCACGACGGTCCTCCTTACGCCAATGGAGGCCTTCATGACGGACATGTTCTCAACAAAATACTTAAAGACATAGTTGTAAAATACAAGAATATGACCGGCTTTCATGCACCGTTCACTCCGGGCTGGGACTGCCACGGTCTTCCGATAGAGCTCAAGGTCGCAGAGAAACTCGGTTCAAAAAAGAACACGATGTCAAAAAGCGAGTTCATCGATGAATGCAAAAAATTTGCTCTTTCAGCTGTTGATATGCAGAGAAGCGAGTTCAAGAGGCTGGGTGTCATGGCCGATTGGGAAGTGCCTTATCTCACGCTTTCTCCTGAGTATGAAGGTGTGATAGCGCACCAGTTCGCAAAGATAGCTGAATCAGGGGCGCTTTTCAAATCTAGAAAACCTGTCTACTGGTGTCCGAGCTGTGAAACTGCACTTGCAGAAGCTGAAATAGAGTATGAAGATCATTCCTCGCCCTCGATATATGTAAAGTTCCCGTTGCTGAACAAGATAAAAGGTCTTGAGAACGAAAAGGTCAATTTTGTTATATGGACGACAACTCCTTGGACTCTTCCTGCAAATCTTGCAGTAGCTCTCCACCCTGAATTTGAATACACGGCAGTGAAATTCAGAGGCGAGGTTTTCATAGTTGCAGAGGCTCTGAGGGAGAGATTCCTTTCCGCGGTGAATGAGACAGGGGCGGAGACTGTAAGAAGTTTTAATGCACTGGAATTCGAAGGGATGAAGACAAAACATCCCTTTATTGATAGAGAATCCATAATTGTTTACGCAGATTATGTCACGACAGATGCCGGTACGGGTTGTGTACATACCGCTCCGGGACACGGTAACGAGGACTATGTGACAGGATTGAAGTACGGACTTGAGGCTTATGCTCCGGTAAATAACAGCGGTGTGATAAACAGCGATGTCCCGTTCTTCGGGGGAATGCAGGTCTTCAAAGCGAATCCTGTGATAGTTGAGCATCTCTACAAGGAAGGGTTCCTTCTGAATAAGCCCGGAGAAAAGGTCGAGCACAGCTATCCGCACTGCTGGAGATGTCACAAGCCTGTAATTTTCAGGGCGACAGAGCAGTGGTTCATTTCAATGGAAGACACAGATCTCAGGAAAAGATGCCTCGAAGAGATAGGAAAGGTCCAGCTCATTCCCGAATGGGGCACGAAAAGGATAACGCCTATGCTTGAGAAAGCTCCGAACTGGTGCATTTCCAGACAGCGCCTGTGGGGAGTTCCGATAATCGCTTTCTCGTGCAAAGATTGCGGTGAAAAGATAGTTGACGGGAAAATAGCGCATAAAGTCGCAGATGAAATATCGAAAGAAGGGATACAGGTATGGCACAGAGAGCCGGCAGGACATTTTCTTCCGGAGGGTTTCAAGTGTCCGAAATGCGGTTCGGAGAGCATAGACAAGGAAAACGACATTCTTGATGTGTGGTTCGACAGCGGCGTAAGCTGGGCGGCCGTACTTGACGGAAAGAAAGGATATGAATATCCGTGTGATCTGTACCTCGAAGGGAGCGATCAGCACAGGGGATGGTTCCAGTCATCGTTAAAGCTCAGCGTTCTGATAAATGACAAGGCTCCTTACAAAAAAGTTCTCACACACGGTTTCGTCGTTGACGGCAAAGGTGAAAAGCTGTCAAAGAGCAAAGGCAACTTCACTCCGCCCGATAAAAGGATAAAACAGCTCGGTGCCGAGATACTGAGGCTCTGGGTATGTGCAGAGGACTACAGGGATGATATAAGGATAAGTGACGGAATAATCGAAGGTTTCGCAATATCCTACCGGAAGATAAGGAACACAGTTAAGTTCATGCTCGGGTTTGTAAATGATTTTGATGAGGGTGTGCATTCTTTCAATGTGAAAGAGCTTACATCGCTTGACAGATGGGCATATCTCACATGGCAGAACAAGCTCAAAACTGTTACGGATAAGTACGAAACATTTGAGTTTCACAGGGTATATCATGAAATGCTGGATTTCTTCACTGTTGCAATGAGCTCTATATATCTCGATGTTATCAAGGACCGCTACACAATGAGGGCAGATGACAGACGCAGAAGAATGACACAGTTCGTGGTCAACAGAATGCTCAGGGATGTTCTTGTGGTTCTTGCTCCGGTCCTTAGCTTTACATCCGAAGAGGCTTACGGTTATCTGAAAAAGAACAGGAAAGAAAGCGTATTCCTTGAGAATTTCCCTGTTGCAGCCGTCTCGCCGGAAGATGAAGCATTCCTTAAAGAATGGGACTCCGTGCTTAAAGTGCGTGAAGCTGTCCAGAAACAGCTGGAGGTTCTAAGAACTCAGAAGACCATCGGGCATTCACTTGATGCATCTGTTAAAATATTCTGGAAAGATATGCCTGTGCTCGACAGAGAATTCGATTCCCTTGAATCTCTTTTCATCGTTTCAAAGGTTGAAAAGGCGGCAGCTGCGGACGGACTTGAAAAGCCGGTCGAAGATCTCAATGTATGGATCTCTGTTTCCGAAGCGGCAGGTGAAAAATGCCCGAGATGCTGGAAGAAAAGGGAACTGAAGAACTATTCAGATGAAATACAGGGGATCTGCGAAACCTGTTATGAGGCGGTGAAATAATGAAACCTCTTAAATACGAATGGAGAAATCTTTATTATCTGCTTATGGTTTCATTTCCTCTGGTCATTGCTGATCAGCTGACAAAACTATGGGCGCTGACACTGAAAGGTTCCGAACCCGTTGTGCTTTTTGAAAGCTGGTGGCGGTTCATATATGTCGAGAACAGAGGCGCGCTCTGGGGAATAGGCAATGATTTTCCGATTTTTTACAGAAAGCTGATATTTCTGGGCATTTCTTCAGTGATAACGCTTTTTATTGTGTATCTGCTGGTCACATATTCCGAAAACAGGCTCATGAAGATCATTTACGGTTTCGTGCTCGGCGGAGCCATAGGAAATCTTATTGACAGGTTCTTCAGAGGTTTTGTTGTCGATTTCGTTGACTGGCATGCCGGGGATCTATACCACTGGCCTACATTCAACATAGCTGATGCCGCTATTGTCGTGGCGGTATTCCTTCTTGCGATAGAGGTGTTCTTCAATCACAAAAGGCCGTCTGAAGGGGTCAAAAAATGATACCGACCCTTTTCAGCGTAGGTCCGGTAAGTATTTCCAGTTATTATTTCATGGGGATGCTCGGTCTGATAGGCGGTTTCATATTCAACTACTGGGAAACGAAAAGAAGAGGTCTTGATGTAAGACTTTCTATAAACGGAGCGATCTGGACGAGCATAATGGGCTACATCGGTGCAAGGGCGATGCACATCGTTTTTGACGGCTTTCTTGACATATATATCCAGAAACCGCTTGCAATGTTCGCATTCTGGAAAGGGGGGCTGGCATTTTACGGGACCATAATCTTCGGACTTCCGACAGTTGTCCTTTATTTCACTATGCACAGGGCTCCGATACTTAAATATCTCGATAATTACGGATACGGGATAGCTTTCGGCGTAGCAATGGGCAGAATGGGATGCTATCTGAACGGATGCTGTTTCGGCGACATAACCTCTTCACCGTTCTCAAGCCAGTTCATCAAATACGGGCTCAGCGCAAAAAATCAGTTCGCAAGAGACATAATTTTAAACCTGAAAGACCTTCCGTTCCCTGTATTTCCGGCTCAGCTCGTCGCTTTTACAGGCAACATGCTTATATTCCTTTTCCTCTGGATATTTGTAAGAAAAAGATACAAAAAAGATGGCACGGTTTTTGGACTCTGGCTTGTTATGTACGGTGCATTCAGATTCATGATAGAGATGTTCAGAGCTGATGACAGAGGTCTCTTTTTCAATAACATGCTTTCATCATCCCAGATAATAGCTATCATTACGATAGTGATCGGTGCGTTGATGCTCTATCTTCCGAACGAACAGACAAAAGCTCAGGGACATTCATAATAAATTCCGGGAGTTCCGCCTGTTTCAGCGCTTGTGCAGACACCCCCTTTTGCATCGATGTTGACGGAATAACCTCTTTCACAATCTATTCCTGAAGGATCAAAGGAGTCCTCCACGATCATTTCTTCATTCCTGAGACATACTATCTGAACGCTTTCATTGCTTGTGAGTCCGGCATCGGCGATTGTCGTATCATCGACTGCAAACCACAGGGAAGCTGTGCTGACAGAAGAAAAATCGGCTTCATTGCCTGTTATTACGGCAGTTGCTCCAGGTTCGAGAAGCGGCAGAAGTTCAATATTTTTAAGCAAAAGGGGATCTCTGCCTGAACCGTCGTTCCTGTCGTCAATGAAACAGCCTGTCAGATCAAAATCCAATTCACCGTGATTGAAAATTTCAACGAATTCAAAATTCTTTTCAGGTTCTCCAACCGGGGTATGCATTATTTCAGATATCATTATGTGAGGTGCCGGATCTCCTGTAAAAGCAAATGAATCCAAATGCTTAGTTCCTATTGTCGAATGAACTTCGATCGATATATCATATTTTTTTGAAGGTTCGAGATCTCCTATCACGATGGTGCATTTTTTATCGCAGATCGAAAAAGAACCGTTTACAGCCGCGGCAACAGCAGAATCATCTGATATGTTTACAGAAATTGAAGAATCTGTCGCTTCGTAGGAAATATCCGCATCTTCTTCCGCAGGTTCCTTGTCAGGCAGGTTTATCTCAATGTTCTCAATTATTTCATCTCTTTCAGGCGGACGGGCTTTTTTTATGAGGACCTTTTTTTCAGGCTCTTTAAAAGTAAAAAGATGCCATTCACCTGAACTTATTACTTTTTCAGGCATTGGGTCAACATCATTCCTTTTTATTTCAACCGGACTTGAGAATTTGACTGCGACAGAAGCGCTTTTTGAGCTTTCAGGAAGGTGGCCTGTTGCTGTCGGGAGAGGATTTCCTGTCAGATATTGAGCTGTTATGGTCTTTTTTTCTTCTGTGAACGATCCTCCGATACGTAACGGTCTGTTATCAATTGACTTAAGCTCGGAAGTGATGACTATTGCGATCGTATCATTGGCTGGCAGGGGCGGCGTCAAAAATATTGAATTTTTTTCTATTTTGAAGGACAGCGTATTGCCTGTGATCGAAGAAACGGCTGAAAAACCTTCTGAAGTCAGCGGATTGACATCCATATTGAAAAGAAATTCCATTGATTCTTCAGGAAAATAGGTTCTTTCTTCCGGCATTGATGAGCACTCAAAGGGGACATATTCATTTTTTTCCGGAGGATTCACACATCCTGCAAAACATATTGTTATTATTGACAAAAGTCTTTTCATTTCTTTTCTCCGCATTCATCAAGGTCGATACCGGAGACCGATCTGAACCATCCGTTGAGTTTTTTTGCTGTCAGCCTGTAGATCAGCATTTTTTCTTCCGGCACTTCCGTATTTAATGAAGTGACCGCCTTAAGCATTGCATTAAAAAAATAGATGTAGCTTATCTTGTCAATTATCTCGATCCTTAAAAAATAAAGTTTCTGTTCCTGCTCGGTAAATCTTATAGTGTCGGGATTGTAGACAAGTTTAGTAAGGTCGAAAACTATTCTTCCGCCCACCTCGAAGGACGATATATCGCCGTAGGTGGTGTTGTTTTCGTCAGGCCCTACAGTTATGTAATCTTTTCCAACACTTACATTGTTTCGCTGATAAAGGTAGAGTTTTTCATCGCTCTTATATTTTCCCCAGAAGCTTATTTCCGGAAGCAGTCCCGCCACCCTTGTGTTCTTTCTGGAAGACACCACGGCTTTTTCGAGATCGTTTATTCCGGCAAGCCCTTTTGAGAGCGTTTTTTCAAGTGTCATACAGCTGTATTTTGTTTCAAGGGCGGCAGCTGTGACATCTTTCCCTTTTAAAAATGATGCAAGTGCTTCAAGGTCGTTCTTTTCCTGTTCAACACCGCCAAGTATGTCAGGAACTGTCAGAAGGAGTACCATCAGGCTCATAAATTTTACCGCCATCCTGTTCATTTTCTTCATCCTCCGATTCAAGAAGATAATTTATCCTGTTCTTTATTTCGTCCATTTCCTCCGAGCTCAGGAAAATGTTCCCGAACTCCTCGGAATACAAAAGTCCGTCAGGTTTTTTCCCGTGGTTTTGTCCGGCATTTATGGAAATTGAGCAGTACCATCCGTAATGTATGTCATCGAACTCTCTGACCACCCTGAACTCAAAGCCGATAAAAACGCCCAATGCTGCAAATGCCGGCAAAATAATTCTAATTCTTTCGATCATAAAAATCTAACTCAAAATATCTTAAAAATAATCTACAATAAAATAATTCTATGTCAAGAAACATTCTTTTTTTTGACATAAATGCCGATGCATCTACAATACTCAGGACCGTTTCAGGAGGTTGCAATGATAAAGTTCCTTGATCTTAGAAAACAGTATTCCATATTAAAGAACGAGATCGATGAGGCTGTGCTCAGGGTCTTTGAAGAAGGATCTTTCATAAAAGGTGAAGAGGTGCGCAGGTTCGAATCGTCTTTTGCACAATACTGTGAAGCGTCTCATTGCATTGCCTGCGCAAACGGAACGGATGGACTCGCAGTTCTTCTGAAAGCGTTTGAACTGCCGGAAAAGAGTACGGTGATCGTGCCGGCCAATACATTCATAGCTACTGCAGAATCGGTTATTTCAAACGGTCTTAATGTGAAATTCGCCGATATTGATGATGATTTTACTATATCGCCTGAAAGTGTAGCCTCTCTGATCACGGATGATGTTTCTGCCGTGATGGCGGTCCATCTTTACGGACATCCCGCAAAAATGGATGAAATCAGGGAAATAACTGCAAAAAAGGGGATCGTTCTTATTGAAGATGCCGCTCAGGCTCACGGGGCGATGCTTAACGGAAAAAAGACCGGAACACTTGCTGACGGAGCGGTGTTTAGTTTCTATCCGGGAAAGGTTCTCGGCGCCGCAGGAGATGCGGGAGCTGTTGTTCTGAACGATGATAAGATTGCTGAAAAAGTCAGAAAATACTGTGATCACGGAAGAAGTGACAAGTACATTCACCAGTTCCCCGGGATAAATTCAAGGATGGATTCGATACAGGCCGCAGTACTGAATGTCAAGCTTAAGTATCTTGAAAGCTGGATAGAAGCCAGAAATAAAGTGGCTTCAATATATCTCAATTCAATAAAAGAGAATGAAGAACTAATCCTTCCTCATCCGCGAAAGGGTGTGAGACATGCTTGGCATCTTTTCGTGATAAAGACAAAAAGAAGGGACGAACTGAAGAAATATCTTGAATCAAATGGAATAGAGTGCGGTATCCATTATCCGGTTAGTCTGCCGCAACAGCCTGCATTTATTGGTGAATCAGGTTATGCATCGAAATACAGGGCGGTTCTGGAACAGAATGATGTCCTTTCTCTTCCGATAGGGGAGCATCTTGACGAAAAAGAGGTTCTGGAAGTTTCACGAAAAATAAATGATTTTTTCAGTTAAAAAAACAACTTTCTGAATATTTTCTGCGTCACACTGATTGAATAAGCTCATTTAATTTTGAAGGGTATTTAAGAATTTTATTGAAAATGATATGAAACTGAATATAGTTTCGTCAATGATTTGGTGTTTTGACACTTTAATTTTTTATAGTTTTGGAGGCTTAAGATGAAAAAATTCATTGTTATGATGATCGTGCTTTCTGCTCTTTTTCTTGTTTCCTGCGGTGATGATCCAGATATTATTCCAGCTACTGATAATGATACTGCAAATACTGGTGATGACAACGGAAACACCGGTAATGATAATGGAAACACCGGCAATGATAATGGAAATACCGGAAGCGATGATTCAGATTCAGGAAATACTCAGCCTGATGATGGTGATTCAGGTGACTGCGATACATCAAACATGGGAAAATCCTGCACAGTCGATACCGAATGCGGCAAATGTATGATCTGCACAACCGGTGGAAAATGCACAAAAGGCTGTACGGTCAATGAAGACTGCACGATGGCTACAGGTCTTAAATGCAACAAGAAGCTTGCAAGATGTACAAATGTTTTCGCATCTCTTCAGGCTTGCGGCGAAACAAAATGTCCGACAGGATGCTGCTATGGTGAAAAAGGTCTTACCGAAGTAAAATGTCTTACAACTGCCGAAGCATCAAAATGCGGTCTTTGCGCTCAGGGTGAGATATACATTCCTACCGATTCTAAATGTGTTTCAGCTGTATGCTCGACTACAACTGATAACTGCAAGACCCTTAATGCAGGTTCAACAAGCCCGAAACCTGAGTGTTTCGAGTGTAAATCAGGTGAGTTCATCTGTAAGGCAAAGACAGGAACAAGCGGATGCTCCGCAGGCGTTCTTATCAATGCCGCACAGTGCATCCCGGCTGGTCAGCAGTGTGTTGCAGGCGTGAGTGAATGCTGTTCCGGAATGCCCTGCATCCAGGGATACTGCTACTAAGGTTCATTTAAGCTTCTTAATATTCGACCGCCCTGCGTAAGGGCGGTTTTTTTTTGGATTTTACCGGGACGGGAATATAATCGGCTCCGGAAATGTTCGTGAATTGGTCTTTTAATAATTAAGAGGTTCTGTTCAAATGAAAAGGTTTTTATTTCTTGCAGTCATTTTTTTTGCTTTTTTTCAGTTGCTGCATTCTGAAGATACTGCACCCGATGAATTCTATTTTTTCTATTCATACAAGTGCCCTCACTGTAAAGAGGCACATCCTTTTGTAGAGCAGTTGAAAAGTGAATACCCCGGTATAGTTTTCAAGGAACTTGAAGTGATGAAAGTTTCTGAAAACAGGGAGCTTTTCAAGAAAATGATAGGAGAGCTCGGTATTCAGGGCGGAGGTGTGCCGACTTTCATTTTCAAGGGTAAGTTTGTCATCGGTTTTCAACAGGGACACCATGACAGGCTTATTCGCGAAATGATCGAAATGAACGCTTCATCACATAGCAAGGAAAGCTGTGCCAACTCGGAATGCAAGGAATGCAAGGAAAACATCATTGATGTGCCGGTACTTGGAAAGATAGATGCCAAACTTGTGAGTCTTCCCGGTTTTACATTCATAATCGGTATTCTTGACGGTGTTAACCCTTGCGCAATGTGGGTTCTGATGTTCCTGCTCACACTGCTTGTCAATGCGAAAAGCAGAAAAAAGCTTGTGATGGTCGGTTCTGTCTTTGTCATATCATCCGGCGTGGTCTATTTCCTTTTCATGACGGCATGGCTGAACATTTTCACTTTCATGGGAGTTGCGACATATGTTACGCTGATACTTGGAATAGTAGCTCTGCTCATGGGTCTGATAAATATGAAGGAGTTCTTCTTTTTTAAGCAGGGCATAAGTCTGATGATCCCGGAAAAGGCCAAGCCCAAGCTTTATGAAAAGATGAGAAAGGTCATTAATAACAGCAATTTTCTTATTTCACTTGCCGGAACTATAACGCTTGCTTTCTTTGTCAACCTGATAGAACTCGGATGCACTATAGGACTGCCGGCTATTTACACAAGGGTTCTTTCGATCCAGCAGATAGATACATCCATGAAATATCTGTATATGGCTCTTTACAATGCTTATTATGTAATTCCTCTTGCGGCGATCGTCATGCTTTTTGTTCTGACAATGGGAAAATACAGGTTTCAGGAAAAGCATGCCAAAGTGCTTAAGCTCATAAGCGGAATTCTGATGGTGGGTCTGGGTATTATTCTTATTGTTAAGCCGGATCTTCTTGTGTTTTCATGATCTTGAGAAAATAACGAAGTCGTTGAGATTCAATCCTGTATAGCCGGTTTTTATACACATTCCCCATTTGAAAAGAAGATGCGCTGAATTGTAGTTTGTAAGTGCTTCGTTTATTTCGGATGTGTCCGGTTTCATTTCAGGATGTTCAATTACAGCTCCTGCAAATCCTGAGTTTCCATCCATTCCGTCAGAAGACAGTGCATAAAAAATAGAATCGCTTTCAAGATGGGGCAGCATTTTGAGCGCAAGATGACACATTCTGCCTCCAGTGCCCGGATCCGGGTTGTCAACCTTCATGACCGGTTCCCCTGTTATCAGAATATCTTTAGTCCCGTTTCGCATTTTTTGAAGAATGATCCCGGCCAGTTCATCTACGGTGCCGTTGAACATGCGGATTGAAAAGATCTCTTTTCTGCCCAGAATTCTCAGAATTTCATCGTGAAGAGTATCTGAATCAGCTATTTTGAAAAGCTCAGTGTTAGGAAGGTCTTTTCTGAAAAAAGGCATGCTGCCGACAAGGTGTTCTCCGTTTTCAGAAGGTATGTCGCTCATCACAAGAATGCTCCAGGATATTTCAGGGAACATTTCTGCGAGTTTTCCTCCTTTGATCATTGATGAGGATATTCTTGCTCTATTTATCTCAGTTATCGGAAGTCCCGACCTGAGAAGCTCAGAGTTGAGTCTGCATACTTTTTCCGGATCGCCGCTCTTTTCCATCAATGCGGAGCTTCCTCCGCTTATAAGAACTATGATGTGTTCAGGAGATGATCCGAGTATGAATTTATATAATTTTTCAAATGCAATGAAGCTTTTTTCAGTGATCTCAGGGTGTGTGGAAACAGTGGTCTCAACATTGCTTCCGTATTGAGCAGCTGACCGGAAGGGCGAAATGATCATCGTTTTGCAGTTTTTATATTCCTGCCGGGCCAGAATGAATTTTTCATACATGAAAAAAGCCGATTTGCCTATTGAAACTATGCATGTTCTTTCAGATTTTGCAGATATTGCGATCTTTGAAAGATCAAAAGACATGTCATGAAGGAATTCAGGATAGTTGAGGAGTATCATTCATTTACCGGGTCTATATCAAATGTCACAGCGATTCCTTTTTTTACAGGACAGCTGTTAAGAATGAGAGTTAAAGCTTTTGATGCAGATGAGTTCTTCGGGGATATCAGGGTTATATTCTTTCTGAACCTGTTATTGATCCTTGATAAAGGTGGTTCAAGAGGGGGCAGTATTATGAATGGTATGTTTTTAAAACGATCCAGTTCTCTTGTGAGGAATCCGTAAATCGATTCCGAGGCGGAATTTACAGACTGTTCGCTCCTGCCTGACAATTTGATCACGGTCATTTTCGTAAAAGGAGGGAGCCCTAGCCTTTCTCTCCATGCAAGCTCTTCAGTTGCAAAACCTCTGTAATCATTATTCTCAAGGTATTTCCAGATATAGTGATCCGGATAGATCGCCTCCGCCCATACATTTCCATCCACATCGAACCTTCCCGCTCTTCCGGCAACCTGAGTGATTATCTGAAAGCATTTTTCAGCGGCCCTGAAATCCTTGAAACATAGAAGATAATCAGCATATTTTATTATGACATTTGCCAGTCCCGGGAAATTATGTCCCTTTGATATCATTACAGTTCCGGCGATAATGTCATAATGTTTTTCTGTTATGTTTTTTACAGTTCTATCCAGCATTGCGATGGTATTGATGTTGTCTTTGTCAAATGAAACTATCTGGGTGCCGGGAAAATAACTTGAAAGTGCTTCGACAAGCTTTTCTATGCCCATTCCTTCAAACTCACACGAGCTGTTCCCGCATGAAGTGCATTTGAAAGTTGATATGCTGTAATTGCAGTGATGACATATTATTTTGTCTTTCTTTCTGTGATATACCATTGCAACATTGCAGTTGGGACATTTCGCTGGTTCCCGGCATTCCCGGCATATGGCGAATGTCGCAAATCCTCTGCGGTTAAGGAAAAAAAGCGACTGCTCCCCCTTTTTTACCGATTCAGAGATCCTTTCTACAAGATCGGCCGGAAGATACATTTCACCTTTGAACGGAAATCGCCTGATCTCAGGAAGGGGTTTCATGTTGGCCCTTGTTTCGATCGTCTCAAGATGATATTTTCCGTTAATGCAGTTATACCATGAATCTGTTGACGGAGTGGCACTTCCCAGAAGGACCGGCACTTTCTGGATGGATCCCCTCATAACTGCGGCATCTCTGGCATTATAATACGGAGGTTCAAGGTTTTTGTAGCTTGTGTCGTGTTCTTCATCCACAATTATAAGGCCTGTATCAAAGAAAGGGTAAATGATAGATGATCTTGTTCCGACGATCAGCCCGGCTTTCTTTTTCATTGCACAGTACATTGCAGAGAACCGTTTCTTTTTTGTCATGAAACTGTGTATCACCACACCGGGAGAGCCGATTCTGTTTATAAGCCTGTTCAGTGCTCCCGTTGTGAGCCCTATTTCCGGAACGAGATAGAGAACCTGTTTTCCGCTTTTAAGAACTTCTTTTGCAAGTGCCGCAAATATTTCGCTTTTTCCGCTTCCTGTAAGCCCGTACAAAAGGACAGGTTTGATATCGCCTTTTTCCCATCTTGCAGTGACCGACCTTATGACAGCTTCCTGCTCCGGATTAAGCGTTAGCGTATCTTTAGTACTGTCTTTTCCTGACTGAAGCGCACTGAGGTGTTTCATTTCATCTGAACTGCCCGTCAGTGTGTTACCGGATGATATCAGAGGAGTGAAAAGCTGTTTTACCAGAAGGGGTTCAGGATAGATGTAATAATCGGCAAGCCACTTAATGAACTTTGTTTCGCTGATGTTCCTGTAAAGAGGAGTGGACAGTATCTTCCCGAGCAGCGGTTTGATGGAGCTTGAGTCAAGCCCTTCCGGCAGATCTTCCGGAAAGGATGAAATTATTCCCCAGGTCTTTTTTTTACGGAGCTCTATCTCTACTGCATCCCCTTTTTCGTATGTTGCATTTTCCGGAACTTCATAGATCAGTTGAGAAATGTCCGGCCTCGGAATTACAACAGATGCGAATCTTTTATTCAAGTTCGTCCCTGATCTCTTTGTAAATGTCTTTCAGTCCGTTGAACAGGATGTTCTCTTCAACAAAATCCGGGATATCGCTGCAGACGACTGCATTTATCTCGAGAATGCTTCCGTACCGTGTGAAATCGGAACTTTTGAATGAAATGTTTTTCAGTTTCTTTTCGCCTTTTATAAGAATTGAATCCTGAGTCTCTTCTGTCACTGTCTTTTCAGAAATATTTTCAAAAGGCCATGGAAAACGCCATTTTATGAAACCTTCCCTTATGTTCAGATAATTCATTTTGGCAAGAAGAGGCTTGATATCTTTCTGAAGTTTTGTGTATTCTGTCTTTACAGCCGCCTTGCATTTGATCTCTCTGCATGAATCTGCATCGGAAAAACCGCAGACGATCTGTCTTTTCTTTAGTTTAGCTTCTTCAGTCTTGTCCCATTGACAGCCTGAAATAAAAATGATCGAGAGAATAAGAAGATGTATTTTCATAGGTATTCCTTCCTGTAGAATTTCCATGTTCCAGTCAGTGTTCCGTCAGTATATATCTCAATTTTTCCGGGAAAAGCGGCCGGATAAACACTTTTGTGGTATTCTGAAAAAAGATATTTTGTGTTACCGACTGAAAGAACTGCCGGCAGATACGAATTTTTATAAACAACAAGTTCATTGGAATTTTCAAACCGTTTCTCTCTGCCGATGCTTATTCCGGCAGGTCCATTTTCAAAAACCGCTGAAGGTGTTGTTTTTGAAGTATCAATGCCGTTCTTTTTGAGCATCTCGGATATCTGGGCCGATACCTTTGCCGCTGTTTCCTGATCAAGCTGCAAGGCATTGAAGAAAAACAGTCTGAGATGAGGTCCTATCTCGGTCTTTTCAGGTTTTGAACTGCCGGATGTTTTTACAAGGGTGTCGGTCTTTCTGTCATATTCGAGAACGATCTTTTCATTATTTCCGTCAAGGCCTTCGAGCCTGATGGCGCTGCCTGGTATATAAACAGCGTCCACCATGTTCTTTATCACACTTGCCGGTCCGGTAAGAAGAAGAAATAAAAGAGTTGCCGCAATTGAAGTTTTCAAAGGTTTTTCTCCAGCAGGTCTTTAAGAGAGTTTCTAAATTCAGGGAACCTTTTCATGGCAAGGAATGTGTTTGCAAGAACAAATCCTTCAACACTTCCGGTATCAAATATGAGATTGTCGTCATCTATCACCATTCCGAGAACTTCTTCCGAGTCCAGGAGTTTCACGATGGCGTCAGTGAGCTGCATCTCGCTTCCTTTTTTAATTTCCTGTTTTTCAAGGATCTCGATGATCGAGGGTGTAAGTATGTATCTTCCCACAACTGCAAGATTTGAATCTGTTGAACCGGGTGCCGGTTTTTCGATCATTTTTGTTATTTTAAGCAGATTATTGCCAAGGGATGTTCCTTCAACTATTCCGTATTTGCTTTTCATGTGCTCAGGAACTTTCATAAGAGCGATCACCGATCTGCCGGTTCTTTCGTGAAGCTTTACCATTTCGAGCATCGAATTCACACTTCCTGTAGGCACTACAAGCATATCGGGAAGAAGGACAGAAAACGATTTACGGTCGACAAGTTCGGCACCTTTCAATACCGCATGTCCGAGTCCAAGGGGTTTTTTCTGCCTGACAGAAATTACATCAACAAGAGAATCAAGGTCCTCTATCCTTGATTTTATGTCGCTGTTAAGCTTTGCCACGGGAAATTTCGGATTGATCGTGTCGAAGTGGTCAAGTATTGATTCTTTGCCCATGCCGGTTATGAAAATGACAGAATTTATTCCGGCCGATACAGCTTCTTCAACAATATACTGTGCTGCAGGTTTGTCCAGTATGGGAAAGAGCTCCTTGGGAACACATTTTGAGGCAGGAAGAAACCTTGTGGCGAAACCTGCGGCGGGAATTATGGCATATCTCATGGAATTATCGGCGCTTAAAGATCTTGTCTCTCTCTTCCCGTTCCTCTTCCTCCTGTTTGCATTCGATGCACAGGGATGCCACGGGTCTGAGCTTCAGTCTTGCAAATGCTATGTCGCAACCGCATGATTCGCATATGCCATAAGTACCGTTCTCCATTTTCTGGATGGTCTCCTGGATCTTGTTTGCAAGTTTTCTGTCACGGTCTCTGAGTCTGAGTATCCTGTTCCTCTGTTCGAGGAATGTGGCCTGGTCGGCTTCATCACCGTGAAAGGTCTCGGAATCGTTTTCATTTTCAAGGTCATTGACCTTTTCACGGTTCCTTTCCTCAATTTCCTTAAGTTCTGCCATGAGCAGAGCTTTAAGTTTTTTAAGCTGTTGATTTGTCAGCATATTTAACTCCTTAATAGGGTTATTTCTCTTTCAAATAGATGCTTTCAATAAGAGCATCTTTACCGATAGACCCTTTTTTTATTTCAAGCTCTTTTGAGCTTTCAAAAAGCGTATTTTCAGAGCTGTCCATTCCTCTTAGAAGTATTTCATATGTGTTTTCGGGTATATCATAGAACTTGAACGGAGCAAAGCCGTCGTTGCATTCATCTGTCAGTGTCAGTGTCTCATCGTCAGATATTATGGACGCAACAATGGTTGTAATGCCGGCATCTGCACATGTTGCAATGCTTTTGCTGTCAAATTCCCACGAAAGAATTAGATCCGAAACGATGATCTCCTTCGAATCGTTCATTTTGACAGTAGCTGTCTGCCCGGAGACCATTATGAACTGCGGAATGTCATATACTATCCTCGGATTTTTTGAATCAATAAGTCTGAAAGCCTCCGCTTTTGCTGAATATTTACCAGGATCTATGTTGACAACCTGGAAAGATCCGGCTTCGCAGTTGACTTTGTATTCTGATATTTCAGTCTCTTTTCCCCATATTATCGCACTTACCTTTTCACCTTCTTTGAGCATTGTGAACTTGAAAAGGGAGATATCGTAGTTTTCGCAGTCTGAGCTGTTCCATGTGAATGTCACCGCACCTTTGAACTCGGCCATGTCGACACTTACCGTTATGTCGGAAGTTGAAGCGTCTGCAATGCCCGACCCGTAACTTTTGATAGCACCGCTATTATCTTTGAGGGAGACCGTAAAGTAATATTCACCTTTTTCAGCAAACACGGAAAGTTCGCTTAAGCCGTCCTGACATCCGAACTCCTGCTGGTCGACCTTCCTCTGCATGGAGTCGAAAAGCACGACCTCATAATAATCTGCAAGATATGTCTTACAGTCGATCCCTTCCCCGTGGTCTATGGTCAAGGTTATTTCAACCTGTTCAGGCTTTGAGAAATCGCATGAACAGATAAAAAACAAGGCCGCTGACATCAATACTGCCCAAAGTGGTCTGCCCATTAAACAACCTCCGATAATTTACTCATGGGATTATATGCCAAACAGACCGTGTTTTCAAGAAATCACTTGCAGTAAAAAACGATAACAGTTAGAATCACTGTTAAAAGACGGACACGGTTCCGGGAGGCTTTATGATGAACAGGAAGATCCTTGTTATCGATGATGAAAAGTCGCTGCTTGAGACGATGCAGCTCATACTTTCCAAATCGGGCTTTACCGTACTTACCTCATCCACTGCGATGGAGGGCTTGAAGCTCATAAAAGAGCTTGACAGGGACATTTCGCTTATTATTACAGACCTTGCTCTGCCGGGAGGCTTTGACGGGATAGACATCCTTGATGCGGTGAAAGATCTCAATTCGGATATTCCTGTAATAATGATAACAGCTTACGGTAATGTGGAGATCGCTGTAAAAGCAATGCAGAAAGGGGCATATAATTTTCTTACAAAACCGGTCAACTTCAAAGTTCTTCTTCAGCAGGTCAACAAAGCTATCGAGCATGCATCGATAGTTCAGGAGAACATAAGGCTCAGAAATGAAATAAAGAATATAAGGACCGACCGTTACGAAATGATCTATACCAGCCATGCGATGGAAAAACTGCTGGAGACTGCGACCGAAATAGCAAAAACCGACGAAACAGTTCTTATAACCGGAGAAAGCGGCACGGGAAAGGAGCTTCTTGCAAGACATGTTCTGAGGGAAAGCAGCAGGGCTGGCAGAGCTTTTGTGGCGTTCAATGCAGCGGCGGTAAATGAATCATTGATGGAATCTGAGCTTTTCGGATACAGAAAAGGGGCTTTTACAGGTGCAGACAAGAACAGCCCTGGATATATCGGGGCTGCCGAAGGAGGCACTCTTTTCATAGACGAAATAGGCGAAATGCCTTTAAATCTTCAGTCAAAGCTTCTCAGGTTCCTCCAGTCGAAGGAATATCTGCCTGTCGGGAGCGCTGTTCCTGTTTTTGCAGATGTAAGAGTGATCGCGGCGACAAATAAAGACCTTAAGAAAGAGATAGAAAAAGGGCGTTTCAGGGAGGACCTTTTCTACAGACTTTCAGTTTTCCCTCTTGTAATACCGCCTCTAAGGGAAAGAAGGGAGGATATTCCGGTGCTCATAAAGCACTTTGTCGAAAAACTGAGCAGGCAGTATAAGAAACCCGTTGTAATGCCCGGCAGCGATCTGATACGGGACCTTACCTCAATGGAGTGGAAGGGAAATGTCAGAGAACTGGAGAACTATATTGCCAGATTCATTCTTTCTTCAGGAAAACCCGCTGAGAGTTCAAATGATTCACAGCACAGTCAGTCCGGAGAGGATGCGCCTGTGATAACTTTCAGAATAGGACAGAAGACAATGAAGGAGATCGAAAAGGAAGTGATCTCCGCCGCTCTTAAATTCACCGATGGAAATAAGGTCAAGGCTGCTGAACTGCTTGATGTTTCACAGAGAACTATTTATAGAAAGATCACAGAAGAAGATGTCTAGAGACTAATTCTTTTCCCACAGGAAATCATAATTAGCAGTAAGATTGAGCATTATAATGTTGTGGTTGAACGTGTCTTTGAGGTAGTCGAACTCGCTCAGACCGTAAAGTTCGTTGTACTCTCTGTCATACTTGTTGATGGTCTCTCTTACGAATGTGTATGTAAGTGCAAGTGAACCGTAATCAGAGAAATTGTAGACTACATCAAGGTCGAAAGCGAGTGTCGAATTATTGCTGTCCTCAAGGAAGTTGTAGAGGAAAGGAGCCTTGCTGTAGCTTACTCTTGCAAGTATGTCAAACATATAGATCTTTGTGTACGGAGCGGCAAAAAGTCCCCATGTCGTGTAATTGCTTCCGCCCCAGAAGTTTGTGCTTCCGTCTCTGAGGAATCTGAGCGGATCTCCTCTTCCTTCGTCATTAAGCACACCGGAATCGTCTATATGGGTGTTTCCATCCTTATCAATTCTTTTTGGATTGAAGATGTCCCTTACTGAAAGGTTGAACTGTGACATAAGTCCGAGCGATATATTCTTGTTGAACTTGTATCCAAGGTCAAAACCTACCGCAAGAAGGATGTTCTTCTTATTGATTGCGAAATCCTCTTTCGTTATCTTATTTGCTTCCATCATGGTGCTTTCATCAAGATAAGGAACAGCCATAGATGCTTTAAAAATACCGTCTTTAATAGTTTCATTATAATCGTGGTAAGCGCTTCCGAAGATGAATGATACAGCCGCTGTCGCATAGAAATCCTTTTTAAGCGTATATCTGAGATCAAATCCTATAGCCGGATCCTGGAATTTGTCATAACCGTCAAGCATAGTGTCATTCGATCCGTTGAAAAGGAAGAACTTAAGCGCAAGGTCCATCTCGTTCGAAAGCAGGAAATCAAGACCGAGTGAGAGTCCGAGATCGTTAAATCCGCCGCCGAGGAAAATGTCGTTCATATAGGAATTATTAGTGAAAGTAAGTTCATTGTCATAAAGGGCCTCTATACCGAAAGGCATGTTGAACTTACCTGCCTGAAGGTCGACATTCATTCCGAATCCGCCTTTTCTTACTGAAGGATGTGTAAACTTCAAAGATACATCCTGAAGTATGTCAAGTGCGTTCGGCTGTGTCTGTGGGATCTCTGTTTCAAGAGGATTGTTGGCATCTGTAGGCAGTTCAGGATCGTGATCATAATTTATAACGACGACTTTCTCTGTCTTGAGACCTTTGGCAAAATCAAGCAGTATTCTGCCGTCGAACATTTTATTTCCGCCTTTAAGGTCTATGATAGCATTGTCAAGTGCGAATTTCCAGCTTGATGAAAGGTCATCTGTTCCGAATATCCTTACACCGTTGGAGAAACTGCCGAAACCCTGAACATAAAAATAGGGTTTAGTGTTGAACGGAGCTATCGGAACAACTTCCTTTACAACTTCCGGTTCCTTTACTGCTTCAACAGGTGCAGGTTCCGGCTGTACTGCGGGTGCCGGTTCCGATGTTGTCTGAACAGGAACAGGAGTCGGTTCAGCTGTCTGTGCCGGAGCTGTTGTCTGGACAGGTTCCGGTTCTTTCGCAGGGGTCTGCTCAGAAGCAGGCTGCGAACCCTGATTGTATTTGTTCAGATACTGCTGATAGAGGTCCTGATATTCATTTTTCTTTTCTTCTTTCTTCTCTTCCTTTTTCTCTTCCTTCTTTTCTTCCTTTTTCTCTTCCTTCTTTTCTCCGGCAGGAGCTACAGGAACAAGCGCAGGCTCCTGTGCAAAAAGGCTCAGACAGAAGAAAACGGTCATTAGAATGATAATTCGGTTCATTAAGTCCTCCAAAAAAAGTAAGTCAAATCCCAGAACAATAAGAATATAGCAGTACAGTTTATTATTTCAAGTTTTTAGATGTCGGGTTTTGCTGAATATTACTTCAATTCAGACCAGCGTCTGCCTGTTGAAAAATTGACCTCGAGCGGAACATCTATGATATTTCCCGCAGATATCATCGCCTTTGAGCATTCATTGGAGATATCATCAGCATTTTCAGGCGCTTCTATTATAAGTTCATCGTGTATCTGGAGAAGTATTCCTGCCTGAGGATATTTATTTTTCAGCATTTTGTGAACAGCGAGGGTTCCTATCTTGATTATGTCAGCGGCCGATCCCTGTATCACCGTGTTCACGGCCATCCTTTCTCCTGACCGTATTACATTCTTGTTCGAGCTTGATATTTCAGGAATGTAACGCCTTCTTTTCATAAGTGTTTCAACCCATCCGTATGTTCTCGCATGTTCTGTGACGGAGTCTATGAACATTTTAACATTCGGATAGAACTCAAAGTAGCTTTCTATGTATTTTTTTGCGAAACTCATATCCACTCCTGTGTCCTGCGAAAGCTTAAAAGCCTGCATGCCGTATATTATGCCGAAGTTTACCGCTTTTGCATGTCTTCTCATTGAAGCATCGACAAGTTCTGGAATGGTCTGGAAAATAGCGCCGGCCGTTTTTGTGTGAATGTCCTCGCCGTTTCGGAAGGCACTTATGAGTTCAGGATCTCTGCTCAGTGATGCGAGTATTCTGAGCTCTATCTGGCTGTAATCGAGTGATATGAGCTTTTTTCCCGGCGGAGCAATGAAAACATCCCTTATTTTTCTTCCTTCTGCTGTTTTTACAGGGATGTTCTGCAGATTCGGCTCTCTGCTTGCAAGTCTTCCAGTCGAAGCATGGGTCACGATAAAAGTTGTTCTCAATCTTCCGTCTGTCCCTGTTTTTGCAAAAATAGGATCGAGATATGTCGAGATCAGCTTTGAATACTCACGGTGTTTTATTATGAGTCCCGGAAGAGGGTGTATGTTCAATTCGGCAAGATCGTCCAGTATTCTATGGTCTGTGCTGTATCCGCTCTTTGTTTTTTTTCCGTGAGGAAGTCCGAGTTTGTCAAAAAGTACTTCACCGAGCTGTTTCGGGGAGTTGGGATTGAATCCTGCACCTGTGAACTCACTGATCTTTTCTGAAAGTCCGGCAAGTATTGAAGAAAATTCATTTCTGATATCAATAAGTCTTTCCTTGTCAACCTGTATGCCGTTAAGTTCCATCTCCCTTATTATTTCAAGATGAGGCATTTCTATTTTGTCTATAAGGTCAGATCTGTCTTCCAGGGACATGATCCTTTTTCTGAGAGCTGAAAGGAAAAAGAATTTTTCTCCCGCCGATCTGTATTCCCTTTCTCCGATCTTTGACAGTGATGATACACTTTCCATGCTGTAATCATGCCTTCCGCTGTCATGGCAGAAGTATGCTATCTGAAGGTCGACGAACTTGATATTTGCAGGAAAAGGAGAGGGGAGAAAATCCTTTATTTCCCACGAGTATACCGTTATATCAGAAGGCAGATCATTTATATCGAACGGCTGGTACATGCCTCTTGTTCCGAGGTAGAACGTTCCGTCGGAGAAAAGTCCGAAATATTCCTCCATTTCTCCCGGAACGAAAGGTTTTTCCTCCCATGGAGTGAGATCTTCCGCCGGAACAGGTTCTATGTTTGCGGGCAATGTCACTTTCTCTGGCGCTGAAACTTCATAGTTCACGAGGTTGGTTTTCCTTAAAAGCGACTTGAATCCGAGCTTTAATGCAAAGGCATGGAAAAGTTCAGTGTTGACACCGTTCCAGCAGCAGTCGATGCCTTCGTATGAATCGACAGCGCACTCAAGTCTCACGAGCTCTCTTGATATTTCAAGCTGTTCGCGAAGATCGGTGAACTTGGATTTCAATGAAGGTTTAAGTCTGTCAAGATTGCGGTATATATCATCTATTGTTCCGTATTCATTGAGAAGTGCCGCCGCAGTTTTAGGTCCGACCCCCGGAAGCCCCGGAATGTTGTCGGAGCTGTCTCCTGTGAGTGAAAGAAGGTCGCACATTTTGGAGGGTTCCACACCGAACTTATCTATCACAGCAGCGGAATCAATGAAACGGTCCTTCATTCCGTCGTAAAGCACTACACGGCCGTCACTGATGAGCTGCATCAGGTCCTTGTCCGATGAGATTATAACTATCTGTGAAGAAGGGTTGCTGCAAACTATCGAGGCTATTACATCATCTGCTTCGAATCCGGGTTTGACCATTCCGGGGATGTTCAATGCATCAAGCATTTCCTGAATGAACTGGAACTGCACTCTGAGATCCGGATCGACCTCTTTCCTGTTGGCTTTGTATGCCGGGAATTTTTTCTTTCTGAATGTTTCGTGTCCGCTGTCAAGTGCCGCTACGACAGAATAGTCCTTGAATTTTCCCATGGTCTTAAGGAACATGGAAATAAATCCGTAAATTGAATTTACAGGTGTCCCGTCGGGAGATGTCATCGGGGGAAGTGCATGGAATGCCCTGAAAATATAGGAGCTTACATCGACAATGGCGATCTTGGGGATCATGGCATGGTTTTCCAGTTTCTATAGATCTGCGTTCCTGTATTAAGTATCTGGAATGTCGGAAGAAGCTGCTGAATGATCCTGTTGTAGCTTGTGAGTACTGTGGGTGATACATATATCCTGTCTCCGGGAATGAGTTTTATCGCCCCGGCTTTTCCAGAGAAGATCTCATCAAAATGGACTTTTACAAGGAGATGTTTTTTCCCTGTCTGCCTGACCATATAAATTCTTCCCTGCGAGCTGTAGGGCGGAGTGAGCCCTCCTGCATCCGCAACAAGGTCAAGAAGCGTATATTTTCCGCTGTTTATCTCGTAAGCTCCCGGTTTTTTCACCTCGCCGAGGATATATGCCCTGTTCGCGTTGGGAGCAGGCACATAGAAAGTATCGCCATCGGAAAGATAGTATTTTGAGTAGTCAACGGCACCTGTCGCAATTTCACTTATGTTTATAGGCAGTACCATTTCCCCTCTTTTCATGTAAATGAATTCAACTGCCGTATTTTCTGTAGAGGCCGGAACCATTTCAGTAACGGCTTCGAGCAGATTGGTGTTCACTTTTATCGGATGTTTTCCCGCATTTTTCACATTACCTGTAACATAGTAGAACTTGCTTTCGAACTTGACGATATCAAGCATTATGTGCGGATCCTTGATATACTGCTCATAAAGACCGCTCAGCTTTTCGGTTGCCTCTTTCCTTGTAAGTCCTGCTATTTTCACGAATTTGATAAGAGGTACATTTATTTCGCCGTATTCATCAACGGCATGCCCGAAAACCTCTCCCATCGCTGTTGACTGAGAGCTGTCCTGAGGATTGCGGTAAATGCTTATTTTTATTTCATCACCTATTCCTATGACATAAGTGTTCTCCACGACGGACAGTTCCTTGAAATTCTCGTTCAGGGGCATTTCCTCCGTTTCAAACTCGCTCTCAGGAACATCCTTGAATTTCTTGGCCTTACTGAAGGCACACGAGGGAACTGTAAGACCCAGTGCTATGATCAGCAGGGTCAGTTTGCGTAAAGCATCCATATTCCACCTATTATCATAAATAATCCGCCAGTTTGAAGGAGATTTAATCTCTCCTGGAACACAAGGACAGACCATAGAGTAACTATGATGAGCCCGCACGATGTCATGAGGGGATAGGCAATGGATAGATTGAACTTTTCCAGAGCCTTTGTGTAGAAGATCAGTGCTATTCCGAAGAACACCAGTCCGGACATAAGCTGCCAGTTTGACAGATAGCTCATTATGAATGTGACTATCCCGCTCTCTATTTTCACAGGGTCTTTTACTACACCGGCCTTCATGAATATGTTGGCTCCGGCATTGAAAATTATTGCAAAGATAAGAAATAGAGTGAAAATGTTCATATCCTTTCTGTTTCCTTTATAATTCCGTCCCATTCTTCAGCAGGTATCTTGGCCCCGACCTTCTCTATGACCTTAGCTGCAAGAAGGGACCCGATGGTTCCTGACCGTTCGATCGAAAGTCCGTTCATCAGTCCGAAAAGGAAGCCTGATGCATAGAGATCTCCTGCTCCTGTCGTGTCGACAGGTCTGACCTTGAAAGGAGGTATCCTGTAAAGTTCTCTATCCGAACAGATCAAAGATCCTTTCTCTCCGGTTTTAACCACTGCTATTTTGCATGTTTCAGCCATTTTTTTCACGCTTTCCTCACAGTGAAGTCCTGTGAAAGCAAGAGATTCATCTTCATTGGCAAATATGATATCAACATATTTTTCAGTAAGTAAGCTCAGAAATTCAAGGTTCTCTCCGACGATATTGAAACTTGCAAGATCAAGCGATGTCACAATTCCCATGTCGTGAGCGGTCTTGAGAGCTTTTTCGATAAGTTCGTGGTCCTGAACAAGGTACCCTTCAATGTGAAAATATCCGCTTCCTTTGAAAAGTTCAGGAGTTATCTCAGACGGTGACAGTTTAACAGCGGCTCCGAGATATGTTGCAAAAGTACGCTCTGAATCGGGTGATATCAGCGCCACAGCCTTTCCTGTAGGTGTAGCGTCCTTGAAAAGCAGAGGTTTGATTCCGCAATTTGTAAGATCACAGCTGAAAATATTGCCGAACTTGTCATCTGATATCTTGCCTATGAAAGAGCACGGCGCTCCGAGCCTTGAAAGTCCGTGAATGGTGTTCGATGCGCTTCCTCCGCTCTGCACTGACATGGGCAGTCCGCATACCGAATTTATAACTCTTTCGCTGAATGCCGTATCAACCAGCCGCATACTTCCTTTCAAAAGTCCGAGTTCAGCAAGAATGGAGTCATCCGGAATCGTAACAAGTATGTCAACGAGCGCATTGCCCATTCCTGTGATCTTTTTCATAGGATACCTTTAAAAAATAACGGAAAGATGAAAGAAAAACTATTTAACAAGTTTAATGCGGTTGATCTCGGGTTTTCCAAAACGGCCCTTGGTTTTGAGTACATCGACCAGTATTCCTGGTATTAGGTATCCTGTATCTTTCTTCGCAGTGATATTTTTGAGGACAGTATATCCGTCGCCGCCATTGGCTATGAATGAATTGAACGCCACTTTATACTTTCTTTTTTTATCAAGAGGCTGTCCGCCTATCTTGACATCAAGAGCCGAACCCTTGTAGATCTTTATTGAAAGACCTGAAACCTGAAGGAATCCCG
The DNA here is from genome assembly GCA_022703485.1 of bacterium. Lineage (GTDB taxonomy): Bacteria > UBP6 > UBA1177 > UBA1177 > UBA1177 > JAKLDO01. Next base: position 4,269 of record JAKLDO010000006.1, on the reverse strand, counting down.
GTGAACCCGCACCTTTTTCTGCGAAAATATCAAGGATCTCCTGGATCTGAAGACCTGTAAGTTCAGCAATGAAAATAGTGTCGTTGAAAGGGAACACGCTGTATATGTCCTTTTCTGTAACGGCTCCTTTCTGGATACCCTGTCTGATGCTTCCTGCGTTTATGAAAGCGAAGTCGGTCTTTGTCTTTTCACGGATGGCGTCGGTTATGATATTTCCGAGAACGGTCTCCTGATTTCTGGAGATCTCAAGTTCGCCGATAAGGTCCTCTTCAAGTTTTCCGAGCTGTTTGTTCGAGAATGTGCATTTGAAACCGTTGAGCATCTCGAGCATGGTCTTGTTCTCGTCGATCTGTTCGCCGATGAGTTCGTATGTGACCTTGTCCCCTTTGACCTTCTTTTCTTTAAGGTTGACCGGATAAAGTTTGTAATCTGTTTTTACTATTTTCTTTCCGCTCATGTAAATATCGAATCTGCCTACCCATTTGCCGAGACCTTCTGTCTGAACGATGTATGTGTCGTTTATCTTTACCGAGGTGGGAAGATGTCTCTGAGTGTGTCCGCCGACGATAAGATCGATCCCCGGTACCGCTTTGGGAAGGTAGTTGTCGCCGTAGAAACCGTCAAAGCTCTTTTCAGTATCATAGAAGCCGAGGTGGCTGAGAACTATTACGAGATCGTTCTTCTTTTTAAGTATGGGAACTCTGTTTTTTGCTTCAAGCAGAGGATCTGTCATTACGAGATTACCCATGAGCCCCGGATTTGTGATCTGCTCTGTCTCTCTTGTTGTGAGGCCGAGAACCGCAACTGTGAGCCCGTCATCGAACTTTTTCTCGAAATAGTCCTTTCCTGCCGCTTTATTTCCGCCATCTTCATAAATGTTAGCGCTGAGGAAATGGAACTTGGCTTCATTTTTCATTTTGTGAAACACTTCAAGTCCGAAATCGAATTCATGGTTGCCTATCGCCATTGCATCATAACCGATGAGGTTCATACCGTGTATCATCGGGATGTTCTCGCAGACATTGCTTCTCGGGTCGCCCATAGTGATATCGCCGCCGCTGAGAATAAGTATGTTCCCGCCTTTGCCCTGAACTTCGGCCTTTATCTTGTCTATCAGAGTCTTCTGTGCTGCAAGTCCGCCGATGCCCGGATTTCCGGATTCATCGAACTTCCATGCCATGCCGTGAGCATCATTTGTGAAAATGACAGTGAGAAGACGCTCCTTTTCCTGCGCAGTGACAGAAAAAGCGAAGATCATAAGGGATGCGAACAGTAATAATCTTTTCATTTAAAGCTCCTTAATATCTCAATTCGAAGTTTTTCAACTACAGCCTTAATTTCATCAGAAGAATATATTGAATCCGGCGAATAAGTCAAATAGTTGGATGAATACCTGACATAATTCTGAGCCGATCTTTCAAGACCGGCAAGTTCATCAGTAGTTACAGCTCTTTTTATCATTGCAGGATTGCCCGCGACAAGAACTCCTTCGGGTATCTGAGTACCGTTCCTGAGGACAGAATTAGCTGCAATTATTGAGTTTTTTCCTATACAGCATCCGTCAAGCAGTACCGCTCCCATGCCTATGAGCACACGGTCTCCGATAACCGAACCGTGAATGACAGCATTGTGTCCGATCGTTACCTCGTCACCTATGACTGTCGGAAAAAGGGCGGTGGTCACATGGACTGTCGCGTTGTCCTGAATGTTCGTCCTTTCACCTATTTTTATGCTGTTGACATCACCGCGAAGAACTGTTCCGAACCATATATTCGAATCTTTACCGATAGTTACATCACCGATTATAACTGAGGTCTTAAATATGAAGGCCTCATTTATTGAGGGGATTTTATCAAGATAGTTTATTATCATAGTGAAATGTCCAGCTCCGCTTTAACACCCTTGAAATCAGGCAGGAAACGGCACATGCCTCCGTCACAGGTGAGTCCTCCTTTTTCAAGTCCGCCAAAAAGATAAAGCCTGATGGTGTCGTATTTAAAACCGATAGAACCGCCTGTGTACCAGTTGCCGGACCTGTCGCCGGGATTGTTATTGTGCCAGAAAGTGTTTTTGACAGTGAAAAAATATTTTCTGTCCCATGAAACATCAAGCACTGTTTTCAGTTCATGCGCATTGTCGAACTCCTGATTTCCTGCAAGTTCCATGTTCTTGAGATAATAGTCGTTAGTGAACTTGACCGAGAATTTGGAGACGAACCCGCTTAAATGAAGACCTGCAATAAGCCATTGACGGTTGTCTGTTGTGGATTTATCAGGATTGACCTCGTCTTCATTGAAATTCCCGGTAGCACTGTGATATCCGACGTTCGCTGAAAATGAAATTTGTCCGAAATCCTTTTCACCGCTTCCGCCGATATACCAGAAATCCTCTTTCTGATATGCAAAGTTTCCTGCAACTGCTGAATTGTACGCCGGAACAGCATCAGTATTGTCCAGCGAATCGCCTTTTACAAAGTCTATATTATATTTCGCTTTTGTAAGGTGTCTGTCGTTCAGTGATATCCTTCCTCCGACTGCCCAGGTATCGAACTCGTTATCTATCTGGAGGTCCATCGGTAGCAGTGTGGGCGGGTTGAAATATCTTCTCTTGTAGTCGGAGTCCTCCATTCTGGTGTAGTTGAGAAAGTACTTGCTGTACATCTTTCCTTCGACCTTGAATGTCAGTCTGCTCTTTTTCTGCCCGAAATCGAAAAAATAGAGTGCTGAAGAGTAGAACGCTGAGGCATTGTCCAGATCTGTCTTTTCAACTGTCTCAGGCTGAATTTCGCCGAAGAAACTGTCCTGCAGTATTGTGTTTTCATATGCATAAGGCACATAGACGGCACCGGCATAGTAGGAAAATCCGGGGAAAGGGTTCTTCAGTTCTATGTAAGCTCCTGTGAAATGGAACTCTTTTTCGCTGTAAACCCAGCTTTTTATCGATGCGTCCTCTTCGTTGCTCCTGCTCAGTCTGTATTTTCCGTAGTTCCCGTAGCCGTACTGCACTCCGAACCCGGCCTTTTTCCATTTCCAGCCGCCTTCAAAACCGGCAAGCCAGTCATCGGTCTCCTGCATTCTCTGGAATGTCGCCTTGTCTCTCATCTGAGGGTTGGCGCGGCCGCCGAAGGCTTTGAGCTGAAAGCCTTTGAAGTCGACAGTCACATTTCCTCCGCGGATCGAATTATCACCGTATATAGGGTCGTTCTTCATGGAAAAAGCCATTCCGCGGTTCATGCTTTCATAGAAATCGCCAACGGTGAACTCTACCGGTTTCCACTGTCCCTTGAAATATATCCTGTCGACCCACTGTTCCCAGCTGTGATTGAAAAGTTCATTGCTGTACTGGTAATCGTGATCGAAAAGGGCGGGATCATAGTTCTTTCTGGCGAACACGGTGAATGTCTTTCTCAGACCGAACGAGTAGTTCGTGTATTTCGATTCGGCGAAGTTCTCGGTTGTCAGGGCGCCGAAAGAATCTTCCGGGGACCCTTCCTTGGCTTTATAGTCCAGATACATGTAGGATCTGTTCTTCGTGTAGAATTTCCACTGCACCTCTTCTTTCTTTTTTCCATCATCCGCAGGTTTTTCAGCAGGGGTCTGCTCATTTGCGGTAATTGTGAAAACAAGAAGAATGCAGAATATTGATGCTATGAACTTTTTCATTGAGGTTCGGACCTTTTCATTTTGATTGAAGTTCAAGAAGTTCCTTTTTCAGGCTTTCCTCATCACCGGATTTGTATCCGCTATGCCTTGAGACGATCTCACCGTTGCGGTTAACGATGATCGAATAAGGTACTGTGTCTCCGCCCGGAATGAGCTTTGAAACGGTGTTGCCTGAAGGATCGACGAGAACAGGGAAAGGTATCGAGTTCTCGACAAAGAACTGGTTGACCTTGTCCATCATGTCCTCAGTGTCCGTAGATACAGCCACAAATTCAAAATTTTCCGAGAGATCGGGATACATTTCGGCAAGTTTGAGAAGTTCGGCCTTGCAAGGCTCGCACCATGTGGCCCAGAAAGCGACGAGAAGGAGTTTCTTCCCTCTGATCTGGGAATAACTGAAACTGCCTCCGTCGATCCTTTCAAGGTCGAGGTCGAAACTGCCGGTGTTCGCCTATGCGGCCTGGACTTTCTGTTCCGCCGGCCGGTCTGCCGCCTTCTGTGTTCCTGATGCAGCTGTTCCGCATCCGGTAAGCATCAGGGCGGCTGTTATGAATATGATCAGTGATCTTGGCATCATAGATCGTCAAGCATGAAATCAATAAATTTG
>JAKLDO010000059.1 GCA_022703485.1 bacterium | reverse complement strand
CTTTTATGCTGTGCTTCGTTTCCTGCTGCTCAGTTTTCAATGACCTCGCCAAAAGCGCTCGACCAATATATGGATTCACCCCACCTCTGTCAATTAATTTTTTTAACTTTCTGCGTTTATTTGCGTAACATCAAGAATTAACTGAGCTTTTTTTACGCAGTTTTTTTTACAGAGCCTGATTTTTATAGAATTTGTAAACAACCACAAAACACCAGTTTAAGACGATTTATCAATAATATCAGGATGTTGCTGAAGCGCATCTCAATTTGTTGAGCAGCTAAAGAAAAACGATTTTCAGGAAAATTTACAGATATTCAGTTTTTCCGTTTTGAAAAACCGATCGTTCCGGATGAAACTGATACGACAATATCACAGCTTCTGTCGCTTTCAGACAAGCCGCAGCAGTACTCAAGAAGAGGTCCTTCAAGAAGTCTTCCGACTATCCTTTTCACAGCTCTCGCCCCCATTTGACGGTCCTTTGAGCTCATTGAGGATGTTATATGTCCGGATATGCTTTCTATATCATTAACTACAATTGAGGCGTTTTCACTCAGGCTCAGTCTGTTAACTGTTTCGTTCACATTGTTCTCGGCAAGCACAAGGAATTCGTCACTGCTGAACGGCTTGAACACTGCGACATCATCCACCCTGTTCAGAAGTTCAGGAGAAAGGAAAGACTCTATCCTGCCAAGAATATCGGCATCTTTCACTTCACCTGCACCTGACTCGGCAAAACCCACTTTTGATGATGAAAAAAGCTCGGAACCGAGGTTGCTTGTCATTATTACAATTGACTCGCTCATGTCGGCAGAGAACCCTCTTGTGTCGCTGATCCGCCCTTCTTCAAGTATCTGCAGAAATATTGAAAGCACTTTCGGATGCGCTTTTTCTATCTCATCAAGAAGAAGAAGCTGGTATGGCTCCCTTCTGAAAGATTCGGTCAGCTTGCCGCCGTCTTCATATCCTGTGTAGCCGGGAGGCGCTCCTATCAGCTTGGAGACAGAGTGAGGTTCCTGGAACTCGCTCATATCGAAAACGACCATCCTGTCCTCTCCACCGAAGAGAAAAGATGCGAGCTTTTTAGCCATTTCGGTCTTGCCCGTACCTGTGGGCCCTGCGAATATCATTGAAGCGAGCGGTTTGGACTTCACTCTGTTACCGAACCTTCTTGCAAGCAGCTTTATTATCTTCCCTTTAGCACCTGTCTGGCCCACGATGGACCTGTCAAGAATGACCGGCAGTGCATTTACTATCCTCGAAGTATCGACCAGAAGGTTCTCGATAGGTATTCCTGTCCTGTCACTTACCAGTGTCATCAGGTCTTCAACTTCGGCTTCAGTCCTTTTCTCCCTTTTAAGGACACTTCCCAGGGTATCAAGCAGTGAAAGGACCTTGTCAGGCTGACTTTTGCCCGAAATGTACCTGTCGCTCAGCGTGATCGCGCTTCTAACTATGTCGTCGCTGTCGATAGATACCGTATGGTACTGGCTGAGGGTCTTTGCCGCGCTTGTAACTATTCTGAAAAGCTCTTCACCTTTGGGTTCGTCGATCTTTACAAGTGTAAAACGCCTTTCCATTGCAGGGTCTTTTGCAATGTATTTGTTAAATTCAGCCGTGGTAGTGGCACCGATCAGAGGGAAAGTCCCTCTTGAAAGCATCGGTTTGAGCATATTGACGACTGTTTCATTGCCCGTTGAGAAAATAAGGTGTATCTCATCAATGAAAATTATTATGCGGTCGCTGTTCTTTTCAACAAACTCTATCAGGTCGCCTATCCTTTTTTCGAGGCTCCCTCTGTATTCGGTACCGCCTATCATCGATGAAATGTTGAGCTCCCAGATCTCAATTCCGGGAAGAAGTCCTTCGACCTGTCTCAATGCAAGAGCTTCGACGATAGCGGTCTTTCCGCTTCCTGCAGGTCCGATGATGAGCGGATTGTTGTTCCGTTTCCTTCCGAGTATGTCAATTATGCTCTCGATCTCTCTGCTTCTGCCGTAAACAGGGTCTATTGATCCCTTCGCCGCCATTTCAGTGAGGTTCCTTCCATATTTTTCAAGCAGTCCTTCTCCGTTTTTCAGCGTGCCGTCCTTTGAACTGACAGGTTCGTCGCTTCTGGACTCGTCACTGGTGGTCTGCTTAGTCTCTTTTAACTGGACACCGCTGATCCTTGTCGATTCCCTTTTCATCTCCTCGGCGCGCTCCTTTATTCTCTTTGCCGGTTCGTCCACAAGTTTCATCGCGGCGAGCCTTATGTCGGTGAGAACGCCCATTTTCTGAAGTATTCTGTGAGCTATTGAATTTCTCGCTGTTGCAAGTGCCAGCAGAAAATGGAGCGGCGATATGAGCTGTCCTTTGTCCATCACATATTTGACAGCCGAGATCTCGATGGTCTTTATTGTATCGACCGGTTCCTTGAGAGAAGTGCCGGAAAGTCTCGACATCTTTATCATGTCGTTATATGTCTCGGCCACATTCTTGTATGTCACGCCCTTTTCTTCAAATATCACGGCCGCTTCCGAGGGCGCAGAAAAGTAGGCGAGCAGAAAGTGAAAGCTTGTCAGCGACTTGCTTTTCATCCTGGCGGCATAATCAAGAGCTTCACCGTAGAGAGATACAAGGGTCTCGTCGCAATTTTCGTGCAAAACAACCTCCGCAAGAGCTTCAAAAGAGCGCTCAAGTTTAATTCAGGGCTGTGGTTTTTGCAATTAATTATTGCTTTAAAATAATGTTTTATATAATATCGGACAGCTTGTGATCAACCATGAGAGGAAACATGTGTAAATTCAAAAGCATAAAGCCGGATGAGGCTAAGATCAATCCTTTTTCGACACTGAAGAACGAGTGGGGACTTCTGACCGCAGGTTCCATCGAGGATTTCAACATGATGACTATCTCGTGGGGTTATTTCGGAATGATGTGGAACAAGCCCGTTTTCGGCGCTGTTGTCAGACCGAACAGATTCACCTACGAATACATGGAAAGGAACTCCCTGTTCACGGTCTCTTTCTTTCCTCCCGAGTTCAAGGCTGAGCTTGAGTTCTGCGGCACGAAATCGGGACGCGATGTGAACAAGGCGTTCGAGACAAGCTTCGATCCGATAGACAATAACGGAGCAGTCTATTTCTCGCAGGCCGACATAGTCCTCATCTGCAAAAAGATATGCTTCCAGGATTTCGACCCGAAAAACTTCATCGACCCTGAAATAATCAACCATTACCCCGAAAAACAGTATCACAGACTTTATATCGGCGAGATCGAGAAGATCCTCAAAAAGACAAAGTAGAACAAGTATTCAGCAGACATAGACCGGCAGTGTTCCAGTCATGTGTTTTTCACTTTTACTCAACCCATTCCCTAAGTTGACACCATAGTTGAACAGTTGTTCAATTGTTCAATTATGAATTGATTTTTCCTTGCAAAAATAAGGCTCCTGTAAAAAAGTAGTGGGTAAACTTTCCTGAATAAAAAAAATCAATAGAAATAGACAGGCATTTTAAAAATGATGGAGAAGAGTATGAAGAACATGGAAGACTTGTTCCGGATGGCGCTTGGTATAGAAGAACCGTGGTATGTTGATTCAGTTGAATTTGAAGAAGTGAAGAAGATACTTACGATAAAGCTTGATTTCAGGAAAGGAAGCAGGTTCTTTTATGAGGACAGGGCGGCAGGAATATCGGGGACATTTCCGGTACATGACACGGTAGTAAAGCGCTGGAGGCATCTTAATTTCTTTCAGCATGAATGCTATCTTGAAGCGAGAGTTCCGCGGATAGTTACGGGAGAAGGACATGTCCGTCAGACAGAAGCGCCGTGGGCAGGGAAACTTAACGGCTTCACGCTGCTGTTTGAGGCTCTGATTTTACAGATAGCACGGTGTATGCCTCCGAATCAGCTGAAAGAGATAATCGGTGTTTCCAACTATAAGATATGGAAGATCATAGAGAAATATGTGAGTGAGATGCGGGAGCTGCAGGATCTGAGTGAAGTTGAGGAGATCGGGATGGATGAAACATCAGCGAGGAAGGGACATGATTATATCACGCTGTTCGTAGATCTTAAGAAGAAGTCGGTTGTTCACATAGAGGAAGGAAGAGGAGTTGAGACGGTGAAGGGATTTGCGGAAAGGCTTGAGGAAAAGGGATGCGGAGCTGAACAGATCACGAATGTATGCAGTGATATGTCGCCGTCATTTATAAGCGGAGTGGACAGATATCTTCCTGAAGCATCGCATACATTTGACCGGTTTCATGTTATGAAAGTGATAAATGATGCTGTTGACAGAGTCAGGAAGTGGGAAAGAGACCGGACACCGGCACTGAGGAACATGAGGTATGTCCTGCTTAAGAACAGGGAAAATCTGTCAGAACGGGATCTGGAAAAAGTAAAAAAACTTGAGCTTGAAAACATGCATCTCAGGACAGTTGAAGCATATCATATGCGTGAAATGACAAACGGAATCCTCGAAGGATTCAACTCTCTTATCCAGGCGGCAAAGGCTAAAGCAAGAGGTTACAGTACTAAAAAGAATCTCATTAACATTGCTTATCTTATTTTAGGCAGATTCGACTTCTCAAGAATTAACAGATTCTGCCAACCCACTCATTTTTAGAAGGAACCAAATAAATTTTTCATAGATTCCTCCAAAATTAATAATGAGCGGATAATTATATCAGATGACATTGTAAATTAGAATTTTAAATAAATTTATTGTCCGGACTGAAATGTTTTGCCTCTCATTGTGTGCCTTACTGTCGCTGAAAGGACACATTTTCTAAGCCTTATTGACAAAGGGGTAACTTCTACCAGTTCATCGTCATTGATGAAATGTATCGCCCGTTCAAGTGTCATAGGTTTTACCGTTGTCAGTGTAACTGCATCATCCTTGCCGGCGGCTCTCATGTTTGTGAGTTTCTTCGTTTTGCACGGGTTGACATCTATATCAAGGTCTTTTGAATGTTCGCCGATTATCATCCCTTCATACACTACATTTCCCGGAACTATGAAAAGTTCGCCTCTCGGCTCAAGGTTGAAAAGTGCATATGCAACAGCGTCGCCCTGTCTATCAGCAACTATCGAACCTGTGAATCTGACCGGGAAACTGCCTCTGAATTCTTCGTATCCGTCAAATATGGAATTAAGTGTTCCCGTCCCTTTTGTGTCTGTAAGGAACTGGTCCCTGTAGCCTATCAATCCTCTTGAAGGAACGGAAAATTCCATAAATGCTCTTTCTGAACGGTTGTTGACAAGGTTGAGCATGCGCCCTTTTCTTATTGAAAGTTTTTCCGTAATTATCCCGGTGAACATTTCATGGCATTCAATATAGACATGTTCTATCGGTTCGTGGATGGTTCCGTCGATCTCTTTAAGTATGACAGTGGGTCTTCCTACACAGAGCTCGAATCCTTCGCGGCGCATCTGTTCAACAAGTATCGCCATCTGAAGTTCTCCGCGGCCCTTTACGATCACGCGGTCATTTTCAGGCGGTTCCTCGATCCTTATCGAGACATTGAGAAGAGTTTCTTTGTTGAGCCTTTCCTTTATCTTTCTGAGCTGGACATATTTGCCTTCCCTTCCGGAAAGAGGTCCGTTATTTATTGTGAATACCATGCTGACGGTCGGTTCATCCACTTTTATTCTCGGAAGTGCGACCGGAGCTTCGATAGTTGCAACGGTGTCTCCGATGTGGACATCCTCTATACCTGAAAGGATAACGATGTCTCCTGACTGCACTTCCTTTACTTCAACGAGTTTCACGCCGCTGTATCCCTGAAGTTTAGTCACTTTGAGTCTCTGCTGTGTTCCGCCTTCCTTTATGCATACAAGGTTCTGATTGCATGATACCGTGCCGTTGACGACTTTTCCAATGGCGAGTCTTCCGAGGTAGTCATTATAGCTGAGGTCTGTGACAAGCATCTGAAAAGGTTTTTCAGGGTCGAATAAAGGTCCCTGCATTTTTGAAACAATCATGTCCATCAGGATGTGAAGGTTCTCTCCCGGTATTTCGAGCTTTTCCTGAGCTATTCCATCTCGTCCGATGGCGTAAAGGAAAGGAAAATCAAGCTGATCTTCCTCAGCTCCCAGATCTATGAAGAGGTTGTATATCTCATCAAGAACTTCTACAGGTCTCGCGTCTTTGCGGTCTATCTTGTTTATGACGACCATTATCTGGAGTTTCGATTCAAGCGCTTTTCTCAGGACGAACCTTGTCTGCGGAAGAGGCCCTTCTGATGCATCAACAAGCAGTATCGCACCATCGGCCATTGAAAGTGCTCTTTCAACCTCGCCTCCGAAATCGGCGTGCCCGGGGGTGTCGATGATATTTATTTTTGTCCCTTTCCAGTTGATGGAACAGTTCTTTGCGGCGATTGTTATACCCCGTTCTCTTTCAAGGTCCATGCTGTCCATTATCCTTTCGCTGACGACCTCTCCGTCCCTGAATACACCGCTCTGTTTGAACATTGCATCCACAAGAGTTGTCTTACCGTGGTCGACATGAGCTATTATAGCTACATTCCTTATACCGTTGTTCCTTAAAAGTTCCGCCATTGTCCGCCTCAAATAAAAAAAACCGCAACCACTATATTTATTAAAGATTTTATTGCAATGATTATTTGAAATAGAAGAAAGGTCTTCTATCGTTCATGACATCATTCAGGTCGTTTATGGACTTATTCCTCGAAAATGCTGTGTTTATCTCTGAAATAAATATACCCGTACTTTCAACAGGCGCCTTGATGAGATATTCGCCTTTCGGAGAGACAAGCACGCTCCCTCCTGTAAATGTAAGTTTTTCGCCATCTCTTTCTTCAGTCCCTATTCTGTTAACGGTCGCGATATAGGTCCTGTTCTCTATCGCTCTTGCGAAATCGACTGTCTGGCAGTAGGGCATGACAAGATTGGAACAGTGAGCTATTATGTCTGCGCCTTTCAATGCAAGTGTCCGGAAACTCTCGGAAAAATACCAGTCAAAGCATATCGCGAGCCCTATTTTCACTCCGCGCCATTCATACACATCAAATCCGGTGTTGCCTGGAGCGAAAAACAGTTTTTCCTTGTAGAACAGATGAGTCTTTCTGTAAACATGACGGCCGCCTTCAGGTGTGATAAAGATCGAGGAATTATATATCTTTCCATCTGCTGAAAGTTCGGGGAAACCGAGAATTATTCCGGCGTTTAATTCTTCTGAAAGCTTTGTAAAGCGGCTTATGCAAGGTGAGTCGACAGTGTCAGCTATGGTTTTAAGTTCATCAGCGTTTTTTAGCTGGTAGCCTGTGTAAGCCATTTCGGGAAGTATGTAAAGATCGGCAGATCCGCTGCGGATGAGCTTTTCAAGTTCATCAATGTTCTTTTCTTTCATTCCGAAAATCGGATGGTTCTGCACAAGTGCGACTTTCATTCATCTCTCCGTGAGTCTGTTCTTGAGCTCTTTAAGTCTGTCATAATGTTTTCTGGTATCGCTCTCCACGACTGAGATCTGTGAATCTATCGTTCCGTCCTGTTTTCTGAACGGTTCAAAGAACTTCATTTCAACCATGGAATTTTCAATGTTCAGAGCTTCATTAACCGCATCAGATTGTGAAAATTCTCTGCCTTTTCCTACCTTGACAAGAAGGGTTTCAATGTGACTTATCATATTTTTTATGTGGTTACGGCTCATAGATTTTTCATTAAAAGTGATATTCCTCTTAAGAGTGTCCTTCAAAAACTCGATGTGTTTCGTTTCATCATTTGCGATGCTTTCCCAGAAAGCCTTGTTTCCCGGGAATTTTTTTGCGAACTGTTTGTAAAGTTCACACACAAGCTGTTCATTCTCTATCAGCAGCTCAACAACATAGCTCATAATTTATCTCCTTAAAAAAATAACTGTCGTAATGATATTGCTAAACTATTATTTATTCAAGTGTATAGACGGTTTGTTGACAAATCTTGATATATGTATAATATTCAAAGCATTATGAATTAGATTTTCAGGCGTTATGACCACCAACCCGATCAATTTAAACCAGATGCTTGCGAGCAGTTTTTCCATGGCAGATGGCGGGAAGCTTCCTGAAAAATTCACTGCGGACGGGGCCAACATCTCTCCTCATGTAGGATGGCAGAGGCTTCCCCGTGACACTAGATCAATAGCGATAATAATGAGCGATCCTGATGCTATCGGCGGAACTAAGATACACTGGGGCATATTCAACATTCCATCGTTTATGATCGAGCTCGAAGAGGCTATCCCGCTTGAAAGATCAATAGGTCCTGCAATAAAACAGGTAGTCAATGATTTCGGAAAGATAGGTTATTACGGTCCTCTCAGTGCGAACGGCCGCCACAGATATGTCTTTACGGTATGTGCACTTGATTCGATGCTTGAGCTCCCTTTCAATCCTACAGGACAGAACCTTATAACTGCAATGCACGGTCATCTTCTTGAAAAAGCCCTTTTAAGGACTTACTATGGAAGTGACACTCCTGAACACAAAAGATCCAAGCTTCAGATAATACCTGATTAGAACCTTGCGGTTATCGAGACATCAAACCCTTGGGTTTTGATCTCTCTTGCTCCGGTATTAAGCCACCTGAAAGATACTGCAGGTTCAATGAACCCTATCTGAGTGCAGATCCCGGAATCGATCCTTATGGCATACTTTTCGTAGCGTCCCTGAGATTCCCCCAGACGGGCTGTGAATTTTGCAAAACCGCGGAAATTCTTGAACACAGAACCTGACTTGTAGAAATAGACATCCGTTCTTATAAAAGGCCACAGAGGAATAAAAAGACTGTTATCGGGAACTCCTTCAGGAGAGTATTTAGTGTAAATATCAAAGATCAATGTCATTCCGGTGGAAATAGACCACAGTTTCTCAAAAGGCCAGAATCTTCCGAGCAAGGTCAGATTCCTGTTGACAAAGAACGGATTCCCGTCGTCATCGATGCTGTATTCAAGATATCCGTCAAAGAACATATCAAAGAACTTTGCCGGAGAATAACGGAACCTTGAGTAGAGTACAAGCCGGTTATTCTCGTTAATGATATCGCTCTGGAGTCTTTTATAATATGCCTGATAGATCAGTCTGAACTTCGTATCAGATGTTTTTACATCACCTTCAAGACCGAAGCGGTAATCACCGAGATTGAAGGTGTCATCTTCGTTCAGATCGTGTCCGAGTCGCACTTCAGCAAACGGCGCGATATAAGTGCCGTAACTAATTTTGCTGAAAGCGAATATGTCGGAATCCTGGAAATAGCCTGAATATTTAATCTGTTCACCGCTTGATGAAAAATTTTCGAGCTCCGAGAACTGTTGAAACTTGTATCCGAGATCAACATAGAAGTTTAATTTTTTGTCAAGAAGTGAACCTGCGGCAAAGATCTCTTCTGTAATGTAAACATCCCTTTCCATTGTGGAAACGGCATTTCCCTGCGATATTCTGGACGAGAATTCGTCATCGTTCGAAAAAAAGCTGAGATTTGTGACGGATCCGGTATAGACCTTATTCTTATGATTGTACCCGGTCATGAGACGGAGCGATCCGTTCAGATAATTACTGAATACAGAGTCAGCCTGTTCACCAATAAATCCGTAGATGAAATCGAAGTCTGTAGAAAGAAATGCGCCGTTATTGAACAGATAGTCAAGGTCGCCTCTGGCATATATGAATGACGGAGCGTTTCCGCTGTCCCGTGATGTAGCTATGAAAGAACCGGCGGAAAAAGAGCCTTCAGCGGTCGAGATGAAGGGGAAGGTGCAAATGAATATGAAGACAGTTAACGCTTTTTTCATTGTTTTCCCGTTATTGTTATCGCCTGCTGGGGACATTCTTTCACACATTCACCGCAGGCAGTGCATTTGTCAGGGTCGATCACAGGAGTGCTTTCCGGTCCGTAAAAATGGATCGCATCGAACCTGCACACCCTTTCACATATCCTGCATGAATACCCGAGGCATTTGGAATCATCAACGATGACCGGACTATCCATTGTCGGGTCGCATGATGAGATAAGTGCCGAAAAGAAAAGCACTGAAAGGAGCTTTTTCATTTAAATTCCCGTGCCGAAAGGGGCCGATGTCCTGCATGATTTCTGACACAGTCCGCATGTTATACACTTTTCAGGATCTATCAGCGCCTTGCCTCTGAGCATGCTTATAGCCTTTACCGGACAGCTGACGGCGCATTCTGTGCATCCTGTGCATTTATTGATGTCAACTTTGAACGAGACCTTTTTTTTTTCAGGTGCAGGTTTTACCTCTTTGGGTTTTTCTGTGGGTCCTATGATGGCTTTAACAGGGCATTTGGATGCGCAGAGTCCGCAATTTACACATTTTGCGGGATCTATGACAGCCTTATTACCATTCATCTGTATCGCTTTCACCGGACAGCTCTGGACGCAGAGTGTGCATCCTATGCATTTTTCAGGGATAACCTGATGTTTTGTTGAATCAGCGGCAAAAAGAGCAAATGCAGATACAATAAGACCTGCGATAATGATTTTTTTCAGCATGAACCCTCTCAAATTAAGACAAAACTGACCGATTTTATCTGTAATCAAAACAAAGTCAACTCAAAATTCACTGCCGTTCGAGGAGTTTTTCAATAGGTATTTTCTGTGCATTGTAAAGGGTTATCATGAACTCATTCTGTCTGTCCATGATAAGTTCCCATACCACATCACCGTCCCGTGTAAGTTCAAAAAGTCTTGAATTCTGCTCAGGATCGAACAGTCCGGTAGTTACAAATATGCTGCCGTTAGGAAGTCTGTCAGCATCCCCCCAGAATTCACTGAACCATTTCTTTCCGTCGTAAGTGCCGTCATATTCAAAAGTTATCTCAGCAGTCATGTCGGTCTGGTTAAGACTGTATTCAATTATCCTGCTTCTGCGCCTTTCAGGAGAACCGTTATCATAAAAAAGTACCGTTTCTGCATCTGCTGAGGATGGTTCAGGATCATGAGCGAACTCAAACCACGGATCGGGGTGATCTGAAAGCATCGTGAAATCGCCGTTTCTGCCGAACTCCCACAGAATATCGCCGGTAGCCATGTCAATCTTATGATATGCCGAGAGGTTCCTCGAGTTCACATAGACGATCCCTTTATCTTTGTACATATAGACTGTGTTTGAGTGTGTCCATTCGCAGGAGTCGAGGTCGCAAGCCGGAGGCTCGAAGTGGTCCAGATACCGCCAGCTCCAGAGCTCATTGTAGTCCAGGTCCAGGTTAAGTATCTTTTCTGTCATCACCGGTCCTATCCATTCGTGCCTTAGCATGAGTATAGTATCATCGGGCAGTTTTTCGTAAATGTGGTTCCAGCTCTGTTCGTCACCATACACATTTGCTATCGCGGGAGCTTTCCAGATGATATTGCCTTCAAGATCTATCTCTATTGCTTCTTCAGCAGGTATGTCGGCCATGTTGAACCCTTTGATTATGCTGATGAGGATAGTATTTGTCTTTTCGATATACTGAAGGTCGCAGAAAATGCTGTAGCCTGCCTGATAATATTCAAAATACCATACAACTTCCCCGTCAGTATCCACCATCATTGCAAGAGGCTGGGCCTTTTCCTCTTTCGTAGCCGAGAAAGTATAAAGCACAAAACCGTCAAGAACTTTTTCCTTTATGCTTCCGGAAAGAAAAGTGTAGGGGGCTGTGACAGGAAGGCTTCCGGTCGTGAAATCCAGCGAACCGATGACAGTTTCAGGGTCGTCAGCTGAATATACCGATATGGTGTATGTCGTCTGGGCTCTCATTCCCCAGAGAAAGAAGTAATGGTCTTTTTCCGCTTTATCTTCAGACATTTCATAACCTTTATGGGTCTTACTGCTGTAGCGTACGATCGTTTTAAGAGGTTCGTCGGTTTTAAATGTCAGTCTGCATGAAAGTGAGTTGTTTGCATTCATTTCAGCTTTAAGGTCTTTCAGCTGAAAGACAGCGGTATCTTCATCAGCGGCCGAATCATTATCTTCACCGTCAGGAATGGCGTCGGGGTGACTATGCGACACATCATTGCTGCAGGACATAATTAAAAAGAGGATCGCAATATATACCGGTATTTTCATTGTGATATCCTTTTAAGAAGTTTTTGTGTCTCTATTTTCTGAGCATTGTAAATGTTTATCTGCCAGTCTTCACTTTTTCTGAATTTCATTTCCCATACAAGTTCTCCGGCAGATGTTATCTCAAAAAGCCGTGTATCAAGAACGGGGCCTGTGTTGCCTGCTGTCACAAAAATATTCCCGTTATCAAGTCTGTCGGCATCTCCTCCGAACTCGGTGAACCACTCCGAACCTGTTTTCGAGCCGTCGTATTCGAAGACGATCTCTGCTGTCATTTCGGTTTCATCTATCTTATACTCTATGATCCTGCTTCTGCCTTTCTGAACGGAGCCGTTATCGTAAAAAAGTATCCTTCCCGGCACAGTACCCGAATTTTCAGGATCGTGAGCGAACTCGAACCACGGGTCGGAATGGTCTGTCAGCATTTTGAAATCTCCGTTTTCACCGAGTTTCCAGATAATGTCACCTTCAGGGTATGCTATTTTATAATAGGTGGAAAGGTTCCTTGAATTGACATAGACAGCGCCGTTATCCTTGTCAAAGTTCACTGAGTTGGCATGGGTCCAGTCGAACCAGTCCGTGCCGTTATATTCAGGAGGTGTGATATGTTCAAAGAAGCTCCAGCTCCAGATCAGACCGTATCCGCTATCGACATTGACGATCATATCTCCGATGGTCATGTCTGAAACTTCTATTCCGAGGAACGACAGCGAGCCGTCATCCAGCAATTCGTATGTGTGATGCCAGCTTGAAAGGTCGCCGTATGCGCTTTCTATCTTAGCGGAACGCCACACAATGTTCCCTTCGAGGTCTATTTCTATCCCTTCTTCGAGCGGAATTCCCGAAAGGCTTTCCCATTTTGAAAGCCCGATAAGGACGGTTCCGCTTTTTCCGGTGAATTGAAGGTCGCCTATGACGACATTTTCGAACTCGTCAAATTCATAGTACCACACCATTTTCCCTTCAGTATCATACATCATGGCTATTGGATAGCTGTATCCTGTCGAATCAGACGCCAGAGCCCAGTAGGTGAACAGTACGAATCCGTCGCTCACTTTTGCATGATCATTGACTGTCATGTCGAACTTCGGTGCGTGAACCGGTGCGGGTCCTGTCCTGCAAGCTGACACGGCAAGAGGTTCAGTCATATTTTCCGCATCATATATTTCTATCGTATAATCTGCTGATGGGTGCATTCCCCATAAAAAGAAATAGTGGTCTTTTCCTTCTGTATCTTCGGCTGTTTCATAACCTGTATGGTCTTTGCTGAAATAGCGGACGGCGGTTTTCACGGATGCATCGGTGACAAATGTGAGCCTGCATGAAAGAGAGTTCTTTTCATTGACGGAAACCGTGATATCCCTTATACCGGCTGAATGAACGCTGTGTGTGCCGTTGCCGCATGATGTCAATATGAGAAGCATTATTATTACAGCGGCAGGATTTCCTCTCATCATCGCCTCAAAGGGATGAAATCTATGTAATCAAGGAAAAAGTAATTATTTCTGTTTATCAGTCCGTCAGGCTCCATCCTGAACATATGGAACCCTGCGTCAAGCCCGATCTCCTCAAGTGCGGCATCACCCATTCCGGCTTCAGCGACATTGAAGTTAAGTATTCCTGCAAAACGGTCGTCGATGTAAAGTTTGAACCGTCCCATCTCCGGTCCGCCGAGACCTCTTGCCACGATCCTGTATCTTCCGGGAATATTGATCTTCTGACCGAATGTATAGAATTCGTCCATGCTCCTGAAACGGCAGAAGAAGAACACCTGTCCCTGTATCATCAGTTTGAAAGGAGGCTCCATTTCAAGGTATTTATTGACGAACGACCTTCCCGGGAAAACATGGCAGTAGTCAGGAACGCCTTCAAGCGGGAACGATTTGTCCTCCATCTCGATGTGTATCTCACCGGTATCGGTCTCTCTTTCAAGTTTGGTTATGACGGGAGGCTCAGTGTTGTGGAAAGGTCTTTTGAAAGAAGCGAGATAGAAATCCCTTCCCGGATATTCGAACATGAGCCGTCTGTTCTGTTTATATCCGAGGTCCCTTGCATAGATAATATCGTTGCAATCGATGTCTGAATTGTCCATGAGAGTGAAACCTGAACCGTAAAGCCCGATGGGGGAGACAAAAACGACTGCATTTTTAAGACCGGCCTCTTTCACGGCGTCGCGGAGCTTCGCATCGGTGTCCCAGAACCCTTTTTCGTAGCTTTTGTAAAGCTCGGGATAGACATAGACAAGCTGGAAGAAAAGTCCTGCAAGGATGAGGGTGAACGCCGGCACACGCATAAATTTGAACGATATTACTGAATTGAACCCGTAAGCTATCAGCATTATCAGGAAAAAAGAGACTTCATAAAGGTATCTGGGTCCGAAAACATTGCCGTCGAAAAAGAAGAAGAAGTATCCTCCGAAAGATGCAAAGAAAAGAATGAAAAGATATGTCAGCTTAGACAGATCATCCCTGCCTTTCGCAAGTATGAAAGCGAACACGGCAAAAAGCAGTGTCAGGGGATGAAGGAAAAGATTTACGACAAGAGGTGCAAGCCTCCGGTATGAGACCATGAAAGCATATTCCCATGTTACACCTTCGGTCGGCATGTCTATCCAGTTCGAGTTCGGACATCCTGTTCCCAGACCGAACCTGTGGCAGAAATTGCCAGGCTCAGAATAATTGAAATAGACATCCTGCTTGAAAAGGAGGAATTCACCTGTGTACATCCAGTTGTATATCAGCAGAAGTATCATGAAGGGAAGGAACGATGCGACAAGTGTAATGCCTTTTTTTATGGTCCCTTTTTCTGTTATTCTGAATAATGCATGTATTGCAAGGGGGACTGCAAGGAATACGGAGTTCTGAGGCCTGATGAGCGCCATCCAGCCTATCATCGCCCCTGCGATCACCGGATACCGCCATTTGTCAGAGTCGAGCGACAGGATATAGGCGTAAAGAGCTCCGAGTGTCATTGCCGCGCAGAAAGGATGTCCCATCGCAGTTCCGCCCATCACTACAATGAAGCTTGAAAGGAACATGAAGAACATCGTGATGAAAGCTATGTCGTCATTGAAAAGTCTCTTGGCGATCTTTCCGCTTATCCAGACATTGAATGCGGTAAGAAGAGGATTTGCAAGGAAAGGGATGCCGAGCAGTATGAAAGGCATTAGAAATATGGAGAATCCGGGAAGGAAAAGAGAATAATAGTTCTTTCCGTCGGGTATCATGTAAAGATATCTGAAGAACTCGTAGTGTTCCGGCATCCTTGCGTGAAGCTGGCCTTTCACGAGGTTCTGGGCTATCGTGATGTAGTTTATGCTGTCCTGAATGTGCGCCATCTGCTGGAAGAATGTGTAATTTATGACAGTGCAGATGACAAAAGTGCTTACAGGCAGGAAAATAAAAGCTCTGTTCTTCACCTTTTCAGATATTCTGAACTCTGTTTTGAGGAAATGAAGGACTGTCACAACTGCAAGCGAAACACCGGTAATTATGTGAAAAACGGGAAAGAACATCTCAAGCGGTCTGAGAACATCAAAATCGGCCGCCCAGATGAAAAAAATTACAAATATGATGAGAGCCATCAGCGCTTTGAAGTAGTTCATTTCACCTTCATCAGATCAATGCTGTCAATAATGAAATACCGGTATCCTTTTCCGTCAGGTCCGGCGGGTCTTATCGTTATGATATTGAAACCTTTTTTCAGGAACATGTCAAAATTCACAGTGCTGTAAACGACGGAACTGCTGAACAGATCGAAAGTTCCGGAGAAATCACCTGCCGTTATGGTGAATTTTCCGCCGTAAGGGGCCTTGAGCGCATTGATGTTGACAGTATATGTCCCTTCCTCAGGAACATACTGACCGAACGAATAGAATTCCCCTTCATTGAGAAATCTGCAGAAATAGTACTGTTTTCCGGCAGTGAGCGACGGGTCGAGTGTGAAACCCGAATATTTATCGATGTAAGGCCATGCCGGGAATTTGTTGCAGTAGTCGGGGATGCCGCCGACCGGATATTTTTTGTTTTCCATTTCGATATGGAGTCCGTGAGGAAGGTCTTTCCTTTCCAGAGGCGTTATCTCGGGATCGTCAGTCTGGAACCACTGTTTATTGAAGAACGCGCGGTAGAACTTTCTGTCAGGGTAGTAGTCCATGAGTCTCCCGTTCTCAAGCGGTCCGAGGTCGTGTGCAAATATGAGCTTATTGCTGTCGATATCGGTCATATCCATTAATGCCGCGCCTGAACTGTAGTAGATATAGGGACTTATCAGGATGACTCCTTCGGTGATATTCTTTTTTTCGAGGGTCTCTTTAAGCCTCGGGTCGGTACCCCAGAAAGCGGTCATGTGAACTTTATAAATGGGCGGAGCGAAGATGATGAACTGGTACATGAGCCCCGCAAAGAAAAAGGCGCAAAAAAGGTTCACAGGTCTCAAAAGAGGATTCGCGGAATTGTTCCTGAAGAGGTCTGTTACGAGCGAAATGCCTTTTGCGGCAAGGATGATGAGGAAAAAAGAGATCTCATAATAATATCTCGGGCCGTAGACATTTCCGTCAAAGTAATAGAAGAAATATCCTGCAAATGTAACCATGAAAAGAGCGGTGACGAACATATCGTGTGAGAAGCTTTTGCGGTCTTTCATGAAAAGGAAAGGGATGAGTATGAAAAGAAATATCAGCGGATGGAAGAAAAGTCCGTAAATAAGCTGGACAAGCCTGATGTATGTGATGTATGCGGCGTGTCTGACGGTCAGTCCTTCATCTGGAAGCTCAATTATAGTAGAATGGCGGCATCCTGAACCCAGTCCGATCGACATGCACCCGTCATCAGGCTCTGTATAGCTGAAGAACGCTTTGTGCTTTGGTGTAAGCAGATCTCCTGTCACTACGAAATTAGAGTAATATAAAACGAGTGTCGCGATCGAAAGCACTATGGCGGAAATAGCGAAATATCGTAACTGTTTTCTGAAAGGCAGAGTGAATAAAGACCATATCGCAACAGGAATGAATATGAAAAGGGCGTTCTGCGGTCTTGTGAGGATCAGCATTGATAGAAAGAACATTGAGATCAGTGTGTTCTTCATTGAAAAGTTTTTGAAATTAAGCACTGAGAAATATACTGTTCCGAGTGTACACAGTGCGCAGAATGAATGAGCCATCCATGTTCCGCCCATTGTTGTTATGAAAAGAGATGTGGTGCCAAGGAACATTGATAAAGCCGCTGTTTTCGGTCCAAAAAGTCTGTCTGTGATCTTTCCCGTAAGAAATATATTTCCTGCTGTCAACAAGGGATTGAATGCAAACGGAATTTTGATAAAAATGGAAAGTGCAAGAAAAAAAGAATAACCGGGTTGATATAATGAATATGTTCCTGAAATGTCAGGTATTATGTAAAGAAAATCGAAAAATTCGTAATGTGGATGAAGAGGTGATGTCATCGAACCTTTCAGTATGGACTGTGCGAGATATTTATAGTTTATTTCGTCCTGAATGTGGGGCAGACCGTCAAAAACTGTAAGAGAAATGAAAAGTGAATAGCAGAATGCAAGAACGGGAAAAATGATGAATGAGCGCTTTTCAACGGAGCGGAAAAAGTTCCACATGCCGTCAGAAGCCTGGGGTATCGAGATGACTGCAAGTGCAGGAATGAGAAAAATGAACAGCCACGGGAAGTAAGGGGCGATGAATCCGCTATAATCACCGTAAAAGCTCCAGATGAAAAATATACAGAAAAGGGCTATGGCTGTAAAAAGCCGTAATAAATTCATCTATACCTGCCTTCTGCGCTCAATTAAAAGTGCCGATAGGAAAGCGATAAGGTAGAACGAGAATCCGGTCCAGAATGTGGAGGATATGCCGAAGAAAATTGATATTGTTATTGCAAGGACGGAGCTCACGACACTTGTCGCACCGTTTATTCCCCATAGCCAGGGGGCTTTTTCCTTCATTTTCTTTGAAAGTATCGCAAGTCCTGTGGGAAAAGGCATTCCGAGAACAAAACCTATGCATGCCATCACAGTGAAGCTGTAAATGATCCTTGCTGTTATCGTCCACGATGAAAAATGGGGAAGAAGGTACATGTTCACCATTCCGGCGATTGCGGTGACAGTTATGAGCAGAATGAATATGCCCGCTGTTCCAGCTTTTTCACGGAGCTTTCCGCTTACGAAGCTTCCGAGTCCGCAGAAAAGAAGCACTGTGAACAGAACGACAAGTATGCTGTATGTCGGGTGTCCGAGGAAAACTGCGAACTTCTGAATGAGCGCGATCTCAATGAGCATGAAACCGGTCCCGATGGAGGCGAAGTAGAGCGAGTGGACATTTGCAAAAGCGCTGACGGAGCTTTCCTTCATTTTCAGGATTAGCGGAACAAGTATCAGTGCGACCGAAAGTATTATTACTATCGCAAGGAGGAAAAGAAGGTTTTTGACAGCCATGAGGTTGGTCGAGAGCGGTCCCTGCTTTTCGATGTTATCATTTTTTATGATTGATGCGGGTTTGAGCATGTTGAAAAAGAATGGTGAATCATCGGTCGGTGCGCTTATGTCAAGTTCATAGTTGCTGATGAACGCGTCTCTTGTTGAGGGTGTGACGAGCTTTTTGAAATCGGAGTCTTTTTCCCGTCCTGCCGCAAGAAGTGTTTCGAACCCGTAAAGGTCTGAAAATGTTATGAATCTGTCTATTATGTTCTCTTTGAACGGTTTTTTGGAAACAATGATGGTCCCTGTGCCGAACTCATCGCTGTGTTTCGAATCGAAGATGAAATAGTTGACACTTGTGAGAAGGATGTGTTTTGACGGGTCCTTTACGCCTGATTCGATAAGCGCCTGATATGCAAGGTTCGTAAGTCTCAGAAGTTCGCCCGGTCTTTTCGGATAGTACCATCTGCTCATTGTAAGAGCACCGTCATCGGTTAGCTTTGAGAAAAACGACTTCCATGCGTCAACTGTATAGAGAGTGTTCTCTGTGAGGACGAAAGCGCCTGATGCTGTCGCCGCCCATGAATCGATGAGGCTTGCCTGTATTATGTCAAATTTCTGGCCGGACCTTTCAAAGAAGTTCCTTGCTTCGTCGCTGACGATATGGACATTGGGCAGTTTCGTGAAATCGTATGTGTATCCGTTATAGACCTCTGTTACTGCTTTTATTATCTTGGGATTTATTTCAATTCCCCATACTTCGCGCTGTCCGAACTGGAGTGCTGAAAGGATGTCTCTGCCTCCGCCTACACCTATGATACCGACTTTTGAATTAGGAAAAAGGTAGTGTGCGAAGTTAGTTATGTCGTATTTGAGGTGTATGAGCCCTTCTATCGGCATCTGGTTCTTTGTTATTACGGTTGCGGCGGCTGAGTCGATCTGGAGAACTTTCTGGTCAATTCGGTAATCGGGGTGGGCGCTCATCATTTTTGTGGATATTCCCCAGCCGAAGCCTATGTTGTCGCCGGGATAGACCGTTATTCTTGAGAAAGGTGTCCAGCTTTCCCATTCTATTCCGCTTTCAATGCGGGCTGATGTCACTCCTTCATCGACTTTTGTCCATTCTATCTTGAAAAGTCTGCTGTTGTGGTTTATCAGGGCGAGAAGCACTATGAGAATGGCAAACAGCATGTCTATCCGTTTTTTTGAGATCAGATATGCTGAAAAGAATCCTGTGCAGGAGAGCAGGATTATGAATGTCACTGCGTCTGTCCCTGAAAGGAATATGAAGAACGCGAGAGATCCAACGGCGGCGCCTGCAAGGTCTGATGCGTAAAGTCTGTTAGCGTGCTCCATGTATTTCGTTGAAAGGAGCAGGGCTATGGCGACACCTGTGAAATAGAAGGGGACTGCGGCGACTGAATAAATGAGCGCCATTGAGAATATCCCGGTCCCTGAATCTCTGGGGACGAACGGTATCGAAAGGATGGTAAGTATCGAAAGTATTGTAAAGACCGAGAAGTACCGGCTGTATCTTGCGATCAGTGCGTCGATCTCATCATGTCCCAGCTCAGAGAATCCTGAAACGAAGACTTTGACAGCTCCTGTGCTCATTCCGAGCATTGCAACCGAAATTGCCATGAAAGCATAATGATACCACATCGTTATGCTGAAAATACGGGTAAGACTGTTCTCAAGCGCAAGACCTGCAAGTGACAGCAGGAATATCGAAGCATAAAGGGACTTTTTCATCAACTCACTCCAAAAAAGATCATCCGCGATGATACCTAAAACATAATTTTGAGTCAATAAGTTGTTTGCGCGCGAAACAAATAAACACAGTGCAAAATTCATGAAACCTAAATCGTTCGATTCTAAATTTTTACTGACTCTAGTCTGAGGTTTGTGTTTTATTGATTGGTTTTTGTTCTGA
>JAKLDO010000058.1:4607-20537 GCA_022703485.1 bacterium | reverse complement strand
TTCAGAACAAAAACCAATCAATAAAACACAAACCTCAGACTAGAGTCAGTAAAAATTTAGAATCGAACGATTTAGGACAGAATCACTTTGTTTTGCAAAATCGTTCTGACAGATCCTTTAATTGACAAGTTTTTTATTTGAAATATTGTCATGATGTTTGTATTTAAAAATTTATGAGGAAAAAACGATGGAGCATCTAAATTATGCAGTTTTTATTATTGTTTTTGTTCTTTTTTCAATGGGTTCTTGTACTACTGACGATCCAGCCGTGGATATCGGAGACATTGATAATACTGTTACTGACAATGAAATAAATGATCAGACTCTGGTTAATGACAATGAGACCACAGATGCAGATGAGATTATTGATACTGAAACAAACGATGAAGCGAATGATGCTGAAGCTGATAATGAGAAAATTACCGATGATGATGACTCTTCGAATCTTAACACCGGTGACATAAGCGGAACACAGGCAGAGGCTGGGAAACCTGGTGCACCGTGCACAAAAGATGAAGATTGCACAAACTGGACAGGAACCGATGAGCAGTATGCCATCTGTCTCCTTCCTGCAGAAGGATATCCCGGTGGTTACTGCAGTTTCATGTGTGACAGTTCAGTTGCAATGAACTACGGATGTAACGGTTTCGGCGGAGTTTATTACGGTTACGGAACATTGGGCGACGGATACTGTTTCCATCCATGTGACGATCCGGCTGATTGTAGAGTCGGCTACAGATGTTCTCAAACTACCGGTGCATGTATGCCGGATTGTGCTGTAGATGCCTGCAGTCTTGGAACTTGTGATGAAACTGAAAAAGTGTGTCTGGATAAATAACACATTCTGTATTGATTCTCAATCTGTCTTCTGTTAATATTTCAAATCTGATTCTTTTTTAAGGTAGAAAAAATGGATATGACAACACAGGCAGTTAAACTTTTAACAGTTATAGCAATCGTCCTGACTGTTTCAGGATGTACCAATGACTTTGTTAACAGCAATACAACCGCTGAAAATGAATGGGAAAGTGTTACAACAGGGTATAATTACATCTGTGCAATTGATACACACAACAATCTCTACTGCTGGGGCAACAATTTTCTCGGACAGTTTGGGGACGGAACAGTGAATGACAGCTACAGACCGAAACTTGTTAGCAACGAAAAATGGAATCTGGTTTCAGCCGGACAAAATTTAACCTGTGGAATTACAACTCGCAGCGACCTCTTCTGCTGGGGAGCAAATTATTATGGAGGAACCGGCACAGGAAGTGAGGAAGGTTATTTATCTAAACCAGGGAAAGTAGGCAGCATGAAATGGAAAAGAGTTAAAGTTATTCCTGCTTATCTTAATACTGTATGCGGCATTACAATTTACGATGAACTTTACTGCTGGGGTCAGAACTATTCTGTTGAATTTGGTGATATTTCAGGTGATTACAGCAGGACTCCTCAAAAAGCCGGAGATTACAAATGGAAAAAAGTTGAGATCGGTTTTTTTGGCGGTTGCGGAATAAATATTAATGATGAACTTTTCTGCTGGGGAACAGGGCAACATCAGGTTGTTGATGCAGAAAGTGATGCTGTTGATCTTCCTAGGAAAATTAATGATGAAAAATGGCTTGATATTTCAGTTTACAATAAATTTTATTCAAACAACACCTGTGCAGTGCGCTCAGATTCTACACTTTTTTGCTGGGGAGGAATGGAATCTTCTTCAATTTTTGAAGACAGTAGTAAAATGATCGCTTACGG
This sequence comes from bacterium, assembly GCA_022703485.1. GTDB lineage: Bacteria > UBP6 > UBA1177 > UBA1177 > UBA1177 > JAKLDO01. Next base: position 18,782 of record JAKLDO010000058.1, on the reverse strand, counting down.
AAAGGGCTGGAAATCTGTTTTTACAGGAGAAAATGATATATGTGCAACAAAAGATGATGATTCTCTTTACTGCTTCGGAGAACATACAAACGGCAAATTTTTCAACGGCGGACCTGAACTCATTTATGACCCCATGAAGATCTCTTCAGATAAATGGAAGAGCTTGTCATCAGGATACGGTTTTAAATGCGGTATAAGGGAAGATGGTCATCTTTTCTGCTGGGGAAGAAATGATTTCGGACAAATAGGAAACGGAAAACTTGGAAACAGAAATAAGCCTGCACAGATCAGTCAGGATAAATGGAATGATATATCTTCAGGAACAATTTATACATGCGGAATTAGTGAAAAAAAACTGTATTGCTGGGGATATAACTGGGGCCAGCTGGGTGACGGAACCAAAATAAGCAGACAGGAACCTGTAAAAATAACAGATAAAGACTGGAAAAGTGTCTCGGCATCCAGCTCCAAGACCTGTGCAATTGATAAAAATGATAAACTTTTCTGCTGGGGTGATGATTACAGTTTTTATGCTTCATCTGATGCCGATGAACAGACAATCGTTACTGAACCTCAGTTGGTAGATGAAGAAAACTGGCTGCAGATATCCACAGGAGGCGACCATACCTGCGGAATTAAAGCAGATAACCATATCTACTGCTGGGGAATGAACAATGAAGGACAGCTCGGCTATGAAAACACCGACCTCACTAATCAAGGAACTGTAATTCCTCATAAACTCGATGAAAATGAATGGAACTCAGTAAATACAGGCAACTTTTATTCGACATGCGGACTTAACAAAGACAACTTACTTTTCTGCTGGGGTAGCTATCTCAGTCAGTGTCAGGAAAATTATAGCGATAAATCTATCAGGCAGATATCTGAAATTAAATGGAAACTGTTTGATATTAACAATGACACTTTTTGCGGTATAACAGAGGACAATGACCTTTATTGCTGGGGATCTACCGGATCTGGAGAGCTTGGAATAGGTGAATTTGATGACTTTTATGTATGTGAACCCACTAAAGTCGGAGAAAAAAAGTGGAAAGATGTTTCAACGGGTCGCCAGATAACCTGTGGAATTGATTCTGACAGCGATCTTTATTGCTGGGGAATTAACAGTTATGGGCTGCTTGGAATAGATTCAGGGGATAAATACTATGCAGACAAACCGAAAAAGGTTGGAACCAAGAAATGGAAAAAAGTTTCTGCAGGATATAACCAAATCTGCGCTCTTGATGAGAATGAAATGCTTTTCTGCTGGGGGTCAAACAATTACGGTCAACTTGGAAACGGTTTTGCATGGGAAGAAGATATGTATGAAGTCGTTTCTTACTGAAAAATAGTTGTTTGGCTTTCTAACAATCATTCCGATATTATATTTTAGGAACAGAGATCAACCCCTCCATGAAAGCACCCGATTATAATTCAGCAATAATTGCTGCAATACTTTTCATGCCTATTATTTAAAACACCAGAATAAAAGAGCCGACGATATCGAAGCTTTTTTTAATGTTATAAACTGGGATAAAGTTTCTGAGAAATTTCTAAAAAATTAATAATATCTTCCTTTTCTTTCAAGAACTTATGAAAATATTTGCAAATGTTACTTGACCTTTAGATAAATCTGCCGATATTGAATCCAGACTCAAGTGTCTGAATTGTTTTTTTTTAATTTTAATGGAGAATCAAATGGAAAAAAGAAAAGGCGTTATAACTTTTGGCGGAAATCCTCTTACACTTGCAGGAAATGAAATAAAAGTGGGTGCAAAAGCTCCCGATTTCTATGCGCTTGACAGCGGACTTAAACCTGTAAAACTCAGTGATTTCAATGGTAAAGTTAGAATAATTTCGATATTCCCCTCGATCGACACACCGGTTTGCGCCGCTCAGACAAGGAGGTTCAATGTGGAAGCGGCAAACCTAGGTGATGTTCAGATACTTACTCTTTCATGCGACCTTCCTTTTGCTCTTGGCAGATTCTGCGCGGCGGAAGGAATTGACAATGAAATAACCCTTTCAGACCATAAAGAGCTCGATTTCGGGCTGAAATACGGGTTTGTGATAGATGAGCTCAGACTTCTTTCCCGCGGGGTCGTCGTTATAGATAAAGAAGGGACAGTGAAATATTTCGAATATGTTAAGGAAATAACAGGCGAACCCGATTACGATTCAGCAATAAAAGCAGCAAAAGCACTTATTTGACAGGAGGACCATCATGAAAAAGTTCCTTGCTCTGCCAGTTTTTATTACTGTGATGATGTTTACAATAATGATCCTGGCAAACGACCAGAAAAAAGATGAAAAGAATGACGGTCAGATTCCTTTTATTCAGCCGCAGCTCGCTTACGCCTATAATGCTCTTGAGCCGTATATAGATGCTAAAACTATGGAAATTCATTACACGAAACACCATGCGGGATATACAGCAAATCTCAACAACGCTGCAAAAGGGACAAAATATGGCAAAATGCCGATCGAGGAAGTTCTGAAAAATATGGATATGAGTAATGCGGCACTTAGAAATAATGCAGGCGGATACTACAATCACAATCTTTTCTGGGAAATAATGGGGCCCGGAAAAGGGGGAAAACCCACTGGAGAACTGGCAAAAGCGATAGACAGATCTTTCGGATCGTTCGATAACTTCAAAACTGCCTTTTCAAAAGCGGGAGCGACTCAGTTCGGATCGGGATGGGCTTGGCTTAATGTGGAAAAGGATAAAAAGCTCTCGATCTGCGCAACACCCAATCAGGATAATCCGCTGATGCCTGGAGCAAATTGCAAAGGAATTCCTGTACTTGGAATAGATGTCTGGGAACATGCATATTATTTGAAATATCAGAATAAAAGAGCCGACTACATCGAAGCATTTTTCAATGTCATCAACTGGGATAAAGTTTCTGAAAAATTCCTGAAGAACTAACAGATATTTTTGTCGACCCACTGAATATACTTTTCAAATCCGCCGACAACAGGCAGAGTGATTATTTCAGGCACTTCGTACGGGTGGCTGTCTTTTATGAACTGGACCACCTTATCCTGCAGTGAACACGAAGTCTTAACAAATACAAGCACTTCATCTTCTTCACATATTTTACCCTGCCATTCATAAATGCTTAAAACCGGAGATGTTATCTGGATACATGATGCGATCTTATTTTCGATCATTTCAAGAGCGCTCTTCCTTGCAGCTTCTTTTGAGGGGAACGCTGAAACTATCATCACCATTTTTGTTTCCATGCTCAATACTCCATATTAAGGAAGTTATTAAGTATTCTCTGCCCATTTTGAGTAAGGAACGATTCAGGATGATACTGCACGCCTTCAAACAAGTGATTACGTCTGTCCCTAAGACCCATTATGAATCCGCTTTCACCATGAGCTGTTATCTCAAGTTTGGACTCATCAATTTCTGAAACACAAAGCGAATTATATCTTGCGGCGGCAAACCCCTGAGCCATTCCCGAGTGAATTCCGCTATTTATATGAAAGATCTTTTCAGTTTTTCCGTGGACTGGCGGATGTTTTTCAATTTTTCCACCATTCAGATATGCCATTAACTGCATCCCCAGACACACTCCAAGTACCGGAATTTTATACTTAAAATATTCAGCAGCTTCTATTGACAGTTTTGAATCTTCAGGCCTTCCCGGACCCGGTGAAATGATAAGACGGGTAATATCCTTTTTTTTAAGTTCATCAAGACAAATCTCATCATTTCTGAAAACTGAACAGTCACCATTCGATGCAAAAAATTGATAAAGGTTATAAGTGAAACTGTCGTAATTATCGATTATTACTATTTTTTCCGGCATCAGAATCTATTGAGGCCAGTTAAGAAAAATACAATCTGTTTTTGTGTCACAAGCCATACCTTCATTTCCGTTCTGTAAAGGCTGATTATCACAATCTACAGGACAGCTCAAATCAGTTTCAAGAGCAGCATATCCCACTGTACTGTAAAAACAGTAATCATTTCCGTTTGTACCGCAATATGAAGAATTGGTAGTTGCAACACATTTTTTCGGCTGCATCATGGAACTTTTACATTCCCAGAATCCTGTTCTATCTGAAGGCCATGAATAAAAAGCACAGTCAACAGGATCACTGCATTCCTGATCAGTTCCTGTGATACCTGTCATATCACAATCCTCCGGGCAGGACTTTTTCGATTCACCGCTTTTCGGTTCACAAGTCCCGTTACCGCACGAACCGGCATTAAAAACAGGGGTGCAGGTATTGCCGACACAGTCCCATGCTCCCTGTGGAAGCACACATCCGCCGACATCGCCCCAGAAACCGCCCATGCATATCTGGTCCTGAGTCCCCTGCCCCATGCTTCCGCAAGGAATTGTGCGGGTCTCTTCACCTGAACATTCCGTTCCTGTATTTCCAGTGTCCGTCGTATCTCCGGTGTTTCCGGTATCCACAGTATCACCCGTATCTGCTGTGTCTCCAGTATTTCCCGTATCCACCGTATCACCTGTGTCCGTAGTATCTCCGGTGTTTCCGGTATCTGCCGTATCTCCAGTGTCAGCTGTGTCTCCAGTATTGCCGGTATCAACCGTGTCACCTGTGTTCCCTGTATCCGCCGTGTCACCTGTATCAACCGTGTCGCCAGTGTTTCCCGTATCACCCTGATCTGAATCATTTGCGGCATCATCCGTTATGTCATGATCAGTCATATCATTTGATGAATCGTTCTGGGCAATTCTTACAGTTTTATTGGACTCACATGAAAAGAACATGAAAGAAACAAGAATAAAAACAAGAAATTTAAAACACATAGTCACCTCCATTGAAACAACACTGTACTGATTATATGTCGTAAAAAGAAATTTAAAAGTTGTTTTTTGTCTATCAACCTATATGGATCAATAGTGTGTATCTTTATAATTTTCTATCGCCAGATTCGGTTTTTTTCGATCAATTTCTGATTAAGATAAATTTTATCGAGCATTTTTCTAAGCTGTTTCAGATATTCAGGATCAGCCTCTTTTATTCTGTTGTGTTTTTCACGAGGATCCTTTTTAAGATCATAAAAATATTCCTGCTCATTTCGTAAACGGTAAACATATTTATAACGACCTTTATCAATCACACTCAGAAAGGTTCCGTTATACGGCTGAATCAGATAAATCGGCTGCTGTGGAAGTTTTGCGAACATCGATACCCCTTGGAAATGATGCCGTTCAAGTTTTATACCTACCATATCCAGAATGGTCGGAGCTATATCAATTTGACTGAACGCTCTATCTTTAATGCGTTCAGGCTTAATAATGTCTGGAGCTATTATAAGAAACGGAGTCCGGAAAAATTCTTCATACCATGCCGTTTCATTAAATGTGTACCCATGTTCATTAAGTGGATAGCTATGATCTCCAGTGATTATAACAATTGCATTTTTAAGATAACTGCGTTTTGACAACTCTTCAAAAAAAAAGTGGATTTGTTCATCAGTAAGTCTGATACTGTTGGCATAATTTTCAGAAAGTTTTTTTGCTTCAGGATAAAGCATCCGTTTTTCTTTAGGGATTTTATTAAACTTCATGTGATTCATTACTGTGTGAAGAAGAACAAACGGAGGATTCCTTCCAGATACTACATTTTCCTGCGTATCCAAATATTCAAACATTCTTTTATAAAACACCTCATCTTCCACACCCCAGCCCCATGTCTGTTTTTCATCTCCGGGTTTTAAATACGGTACAATAGAAATTGCATTTTCAATACCGTTTTTACGAACAAAAGGTCCTGTGTTGTCAAAATTGATATCTCTGAACGCCTTAATGAAAAAAGTAGCATATCCATTATTTTTTAATACTGACGGAAGCGACTGAAATTTCACCTCGCTATGTTTAGTAAAAACTTTTTTCTTAAAACTGGGGATAAGTGAAAAAAGCGTTGCAAATTGCCCTTTTGACGATTGTATAGAATTGGCATAAAATCTTTCAACATAAAATCCTTCTTTAATTTTTTTATTAAAGTACGGGGTATAAGGATGTCCGTCAGATGTTGAAGATTCGACAACTTTTTTTGAAAAAGATTCTATTTCAAGAATAAATATGGGGACATGTTTTTTTTCTTTCCCGCCAGCATCTACCACAACTTCTTTTTTTATAAACGGATAACTATCCGGATCAATATTTTCAAGTGTTTCGTTATTTTTAAAATAATCATATGCTGTGCGCAACACAGGTCCAAAATTATCGTAAACTACAAAATGCCCGAATATTAGCAAAAAATAAATAGGAATCATTATAATTCCCGCAATATATCGCCACAGCTTTCTGCAATATTCATTCATAATATTTTTTCGCAATACAGGAACAGACAACACAACAACGATTAGCATAATGCCTGCAAACAGTACCGGCATATTCAGACTGTCAAAAATCACATTTAAAGATTCTTTTCCGAGTGCTTCGCCAGCATTTTCCATCATTACAGAAAAATCGAACGGAGTTTTTGAATCAATTTTATAAGCACCGAATAAGTGATAAAAAATTATATAAGCTGCAAACAAAATGAAATAAGAGCGCTTCCCAAAAGAAAAAAAAGTTCCCAAAATAAACCAGAACAGCAGTGTGCTTGCAATGCTACCACAAAATGTCAGTATTCCATTTATTGAAAAAATAGAGATAGCATCACCATTTATTAACGCTATAACATAATAACAAATATAAAAAACTGTGAGAAACGCATAGCTCATTGGAATTAATTTGAATTTCATCATTTAGACATTTTTATGACTTGGAGTTCCTTTGAAATGGATTCAAAGACCTTCGGCTCCTCTTCAAGAACAGCATCTATGGTCTTTTTGAGCATGGCATTGGCTTTTTCCAGTTCTTCGATAACCTGTTTGTTCGTTCCTGCTTTTACAGCTTTGTTCCTGCTCTCATTCCAGTCGTTGTAGGCCTTCTGCATGCCGAGTGAAAGGGAATGGAGCGCTTTGACCTTGTCCCGGTCCTTCTGGAATGTCTTCTCCTTCCATTCATCATCCATCTTTTCGTAATGGGGCTTGGACCATTTCTTTTTGAGGTAATCTATCAGAGCAGTATTGGTATCGTAATAATACTTGCATTTGCTTTGAATGGTCTTTATGAGAGAAGCACTTTCCGAGAAGACTTTTTCCTTGTTCTCCCTGTGAAGCACCTCCATATCCCTTATCGAGTTCTTGAACAGTGTGTCATTCGGTCTGAATTCCTGGAAAATGGCATAGCCGTCATTGTGCAGTATGACGGTCTGCGGAGAATCCTTTGCACAAATAATTACGGTCACGAAAACTAAAACTATTATAAGTAAATATTTTTTTAGAAACACAATTTTTTAACTCCTTTAAATCTGTTCCGAAATTTCTTTCGTATCTTTTTTTAATGACCTGAAAAAACCTGAAAATGATAACAATCTATCATATTTTGTCCAGTTTTGTAAAAGCGCCCGAGTTGCAAAAGCGATATTTTTTCTTATGATTATCCAGCTGTTTATGTAAAGGAGTGTATCATGTTCACCGGAATAATTGAAAGTATCTCCGAAGTTCAGGGAATCCGTAAAAAAGGACCGGAATACGTATTGAAAGTTATAAATCCGTTCGGTGCAGAGATCTCAACCGGTGACTCAATATCAGTTGACGGAACATGCCTGACCGTTGTTGAATTTGACAGGAACTCTATTCTTTTCTTCGTTTCAGAGGTCACAGCCGGCAAAACCATCATTGCAAACTATAAAAATGGAATGACCGTCAACCTTGAAAGAGCTATGAAAGCCGATGGCAGATTCGATGGACATATCGTGCAGGGACATGTTGATACGACCGGAACCATAAGGAACATAAGAAAAGCCGGGGAAGGTGTTGAAATAACAGTATCTTTTGACACTTCTTTTTCCCGTCTAGTAGCGGATAGAGGATCTGTTTCAGTAAACGGCATAAGCCTTACAACTGCTGAGGTTTCATCCGGAGCTTTCATGATCTCTCTCATACCTGAAACACTTAAAAGGACCTCTTTCTCAAAAAAATTAATGCATGGACAGACCGTTAATATCGAATTCGACATAATAGGAAAATACATTGCCAGATCATTTGATATGCGCAACGGGGACAGAAGACTTGAAGATCTTCTGGGAAAGCTTTGAAAAATGTTTTGTTTGCCTGCCGTTCTGATATAATCGGACGGTCTAAAACTGACTGCGGGGTGAAAAAAAATGAAGCTGGTTAGAAAACTTCTGATAATAGCCGTGATAGCAACTGTCACCGTTATGCTTTCATTTTTTGCACAGGCAAATGACCAGAGTGTAAGACTTAATCTCATCTTTCACACTTTTGAATCCATTCAGATATGGCTTCTCGCCCTTTTGAGCTTCCTTGCCGGAATGCTCGTTACAATCCTCATAATCCTTTTTGATGTCATTGCCGTAAAACTTAACGAAGGAAAACTAGTCAAGGAGAATAGAAAGCTGATCGCCGAACTTTCCAAAATAAGGAATCAGAAACTGGCTGAACTTGAAAACCTTTCCTTCAATGATAAAAGGGGGGACAGGTTTACAGACGGAGAGATAGATGACAGATTTTAAGTCCCCTGTCCTATGGGTACTTCTTTTGTCAGCTCTTATAACTTTCTTTTATATCCTAATAAAATCTTTCAGCAGGTCTTTCCCCAAATATGGGCTCAAAAAAACCTTTTCAAAAGAAAGCGCCGCCATTTTCAATGCACTTGTGGAAAGCCACTTCAGGAACAGCAGAAACTATCTTGAAAATCTCAAATCTCTTGCCGCGGAATATCCGGACGAACCGATGTTCTTTCTTTTTGCAGGAGATATAGCAAGGAAGTTCAATCCTGAAAAGGCTCTGGAGATCCACAGGGATGTTCTTTTCAGACCTTCAACCACAGGAAAGCTAAGAGCTCTCGTCCTCAGGCATATAGGAGAAGACCACTATGCTCTCGGACATTATGCCAAAGCCCTTTCTGTACTTAAAGATTCCGTAAAAACAGCCGAATCACCGGAAACAAGGTTCCTGCTCGCCAGAGTATATGAAAAGGAAAAGAATTTCGGGAACGCACTTGAAGAAATTGACCGCTATGTCTCTCTTTCAAGTGAAAAGAACAGTTCACTTCCGCTGAAAATGATATCAAAAGCTCTGATATATCATAAAAGCAAGGGTTCTATTGAAGATTACAGATCCTGGCTTGAGATCTATGTAAAAAGGGCTTCGTCCGAGAATGAAAAGGTTCTGGCGGAAATAAAACTTATGCTGCTGAAAGGAAAGACCGGCAAAATACCTTCATTGATGAAGTCGCTGGCAGAATCGGAAGAAAAATATGAACTGACCGCAAGAGCGATGATACTTGATGAAAAGGAAGGTTCCGAGATCAACTCATCATCAGAAGGCAGATATAAGACCGTTTTTAACTGCCTTCTGAACGAAGGCTGTACAGATCCGTCCGTCACAGACACTCTTGACAGCCGTACTTTCATATTTTTCAGACTTACAGCTCAAAGCTCACCCGGATCAAAACTGAAGGATGCAGCTATCTCAGGATTTAGCAACAACACCCTTTTTGTATGCTCTGAATGCGGAGGTTCTGTTGAAGCTTCTTTCCCTGTCTGCAGGAGCTGCCTTACAATAACTGGAAGAAAATTTAACATAATATCGGGGGATTAAATGAAGAAACTATCTGTTCTGGCATGTGCTGCTATTTTCCTTTTTATTTCATTTTCCTGTAAAGATGACGACAAAGAAAAGCAGTATGAATATAACATGATGAACTTCTTCGATGAATATCTTTTAACTCTGTGTGAAGCATCTACAAGATGTACCTCCGGTTTCGTAAGTACATCCAACTATAAATTCTGCCCTGATATCATAATGAACAACCCTGTTCCTTTTGAGGGCTTCCGTAAGAAAGAGAACGTTCTTTTCAGGCATAAATATGAAATGATGATAAGCGGCGAAAGAATGGGCTGGATAAAGGTCGATATGAATAAAGCCGCCGACTGTTACGATGTGATAGCAAAACTTGACCCTTGCAATCCGCTCGATGTGCAGATGCTTGATATTGCAGAATGCGCAAATGTTTTCAGCGGGACCAAGTTCCTTAAACAGGAGTGCTATCAGGATGAAGAATGCGATAACGGATGGTGCGACCTCAAAGGTGACAGATGTCCGGGGAATTGTGTGTTTTATAAAGAACCGGGGCAGGAATGCAACTCATCGCTTGACCGGTGTTCGCCGGGATATATCTGCAGATCGTCAGGATGCTCAAAGGCCAGCAATGGCGAGCCCGGAGACCCGTGCGTAACCGACGATGACTGCAGCAGCTTCCTTTTCTGCAGAAAGACAGGCACCGATTCTATAGGCAACTGTTTCAAAAGACAGGGGGAAGGACAGGCCTGCCTTGAAGCAAAAGAATGCGTCGTAGGGCTTGAATGTGTGAACAATGTCTGCACAAGGTCAAGAATAAGCGATCAGGTGGGAGCTCCCTGCGGACCTCAGGAAGGAGAAGGTGAAGAGGAAGTGGTACTTTCCTGCAATATTTTCTCAAAACTCGAGTGCGGCGTGGCAAATACATGTCAGAAACTTTCAAATCAGCCTAATACTCCATGCACATCAATGTGCGATAAGACACTTTACTGCGACAATAACTATCATGTCTGCCAGTATCAGGGCGATGTAGGCAAACCATGCACACAAAACGCTCAGTGTGTAACAATGTACTGCTACAACAATGTCTGCGCATCTCCTGAATGTCTTACAATAGAGGAGTAGATCATTATCAGATCCTTCATATATATAATTTTCTTAATTCTACCGTTTTTTTCATGCGGGACTACTCAGAAAACCATTAAAACATCTGAGAAAGACACATCCGTAAACACGCAGATACAGTCAACGGCCTCTGAAACGGAAAAGCCTGAACTTCAAAAACAGATATTTCTGAAAGACAGTTACAGCGGTGAAATATATTCTCTTGACAGAATATCAGGAGGCAAAGCTGTTTTTATAGAAATTTCAGCTTCGTGGTGTGTTGCATGCAGAGAAATGCATCCTGTGACCATGAAATTATATGAAATATTTAAAAGCAAAGCTTTTTTTGTAAGAATAATGCTCTCAAAAAGTACTGAAGAAGCAGAAACGCCGACATTCCCCGTAATGGAGATTCAAAGCTCACCTGAAAGCCTTTCGATCCAGTCAAGCCAGATACTTCCGAGAATTATAATCATTGACCGTTCAGGCGAACTTGCCGCCGATATCAGCGGACAATATCCGGTACTTTATTATTACGGAATACTTTCAGAACTCTAATTTACCGTGCTCTCTATTATTTTTACCTCTTCAGGTGTCAGCTTAAAAAGCTGGTAAAGAAATTTGTCAAGCTGGTCCATTTTCGTTCTTTTCAGACCTTCCACAGCCTTTTCCCTGCCTTTTAGAGATATGGTCTCGTTAACCTCCCTTATCTCCTTTACAAGGTCTGCAATAATCTTCTGAATGCTTCTGCTGCACAGGAAGAAAGGGATTTTATTGAAATTCTTTTTAAGAAACTTGTTATGGTGAGGAAATTTTATTCTATAATAATAATCTATGACCTTGGAGTTGAAATATCCTTCAGCGAAGAGAAGGTCTATTTCGTTGGTTCTCGGGATAACAGCCGCCACATCATTCAGAAAATAAAGACCGGCATTGTCATAAGCAAAGACCGGCTTGACCGAAAGATAGCGCAGAATAAGTTTCTCCCTTTCGAAATTCTCGACCGGAGGTATCTGGAAAAAACTCTCCTTGTCGGGAATTATCCAGTTCTTTATCTGAAAAGAAGAATACGGCTCTATCTCTCTTGACCTTATAAAAGGTTTATATCTGCTGCTTTTCCTTAAAGTCTCTATCTCCGGAGATGCGCCCTGCTCCTTAAACATGCCTATAAAAAACTTGAAACAGTCTCCGCAGCTTGTGGTTGCCTTAGACTCTATCTTGGAAAGGAGATTTATCTGTTCAGGGCTTATCCCGTCATCAAAAGTCAGCAGATTATTGAAGTCAAGATGTCCTTTTTCAACTTTAAGGACTTTGTTATCAACATGATTTTTTATCACTATGTTGCCGGGTTGAGAAATAAATGACTCGGATTTCTTCTCAAGTTTCATATAAATAAATGAACTAAACCTGTTTATCTCACTTGTTGAAAAAAGGGAGTAAAGGACTTTTTTATGTTTTTTCGTAAGCGGACTTGAAAAGAAGTTCTTCTTTATCATCATGTGAAATTCGCCTTTCACTTTCAAAAGATTTGAAATATTTTCCATAAGGCTGTCGCTGGGAAATCCATAGTGTACGGAATCATCAAAAATTATATCGAAAGAATAGGGTTTCAACTTAGTGTTGTCATTACTTATCATATCAAACAGTGTTGACTGCAGTGAAATAGAGAACGGTGTTTCTCTTGAAACAGGATAATATTCAACATTCTGGAACGGATTGCCTTCTATCTCCTGCATCGGATAACCAATATGTATCATGGAACGCTTTTCTATCTCATGACTTAGAACGATAGAATCGGTCATTATCAGGATAGATGGTCTTGGTGAGGACTTTATACTGTCGATCTCAAAAACCTTTTTTGAAGGTAACGACAGAATGGATGAAATTGACAGTGAAAATATGTAATCCCTCTTCAAACGATCTTCAAATCTTTTATTAATGACAGAAAAGGAATGTTTATCTATTCCCTTTAAAGTGGAATTGCCGGCTCTTTTATTATTTACGGTCAAATAGAACCTGTTGAGAAGAAAAGTATGCGGAGAGACCGTCATGCCGGTTTCATTAATAAACGACTTTATATCATTGAAAAGCTTAACGCTCTTTTTTCTTTTATCCATATTTTTGACCTTTTCAAAGTTCGATAAATTATAAATATCGCATTTGAAAAATCAAGATTTATCAGGAAAAAAAAGGCACCCGAAGGTGCCTTGAAAAAAAACAAAACAAATTGGCTTGTTTAGCTGTTTGCTACACAGGAACCTGCATCATCGTGATATCCTTCGTCACAAGCACACTCTGCGACACCATCTTCATTTGCATCCGTGCAAACGGTCTTGTTTGCATCGACACATGGATTCGTCGGAGTACAGGGATCAACATAAGCAACACAACCGTCACTCGTTTCATTAAGCATAAAATTATCATCACATGTCCATTCGCAGTCAGCCGCTGTGTTCCAGCCGGTACCATTCCATGTAACTTCAACATCAACTACTGTGCTTGTTGCATTTGCAGGTGCATTGTCAATGCACGGAGTGGTTTTTGTGTTGCTTTTGCATTCATTGGAGTTGTTAAGGTGATAATCAACATCGCATCCGCATTCAGCAACACCGTCTTCATTTGTATCAGTACAAACTGTCTTGTTAGCTTCGACACACGGATTTGTCGGAGTACATGGATCAACATAAGTATCATCATCATTTGTGTCTTCGTCTACTACATCATCGTCCGGCTCAACTGTTCCGCATTCTCCGGCAGCTTCAACAACTGCAGGACACTCCTCTGCTCCGCCGGGTCCGTCATACTCGTTCCAGCAGTTGACTTCTGTCGTACCGTCTGCTTCGTAGCATGTGCAGAGATGTGTATATCCATCCTGTCCGTACTGAAGAACAGATCCATCCTGCTGTGTGTTGAAGAACTCAAGCATTGCAGCTTCATCTTCCGTGAACTCGTTCTTGAACATCATCTTCAGCTCTTCGCCTACAGAACCGTCAACATTCTCATCAAAACATCCGTACATGTCACCTATCGGAACATCATAAACTTCTCCTTCTTCCTCTACTTCCTCTGTCTTGCTCAGTCCGATGAAGCAGTTCTTTCTCACATACTGCGCTGTTAACTTACCCGATGTATCAAATGTAACATCTATGAATGTGTGGCGGAAGAATACTGTTGAACCGAATCCGGCTTCTCTTACACCGGCTTCCTTAAGAGCAGGAATAAGAGCAGGATTGAACTGGTACATTGCATCCCAGTAATCAACCGTTGCTGTGCCTGCGCTCTGGTTAACATTGATGAACTCATATGCAGCGGCATCTGCAAGAAGAACTGATGCCTGATAGTTCATGAATGAACCGTCTGTAAGCTCTGTCGTCGTTTCGCTAAGTTTGATCTTGCCGTCTGTGAAAACTGCAGGAACATAC
>JAKLDO010000058.1:0-4508 GCA_022703485.1 bacterium | reverse complement strand
TCACCGTCATATTCGCCTACTTCACCCATCATCTTCAGGTAGCCCCAAAGTGTCCATGAATCCTCAGGGGTCATCCATGTCGTGTCAAGCGGGCAGCCACCGGTATCTCCTTCATCGACATCTATGTCGCCGGTGTTTCCATTGTCATCATCCGCATCATCATCCACATCAACAATGTCGATGTCATTACTGTCAACATCGTTTTCAGGTTTTTTGTCCTTCTCACAGCTTGTCAGTAGAATAACAAGACCGAAAACAAGGAACATCGCTAACAAACGCTTCATCGCCCACCTCATTAATTGCAGGTTTATAATAAGAGTTCACACAAATATCTGTAAAATTTTAATGGAAGGTAATGTTTTGTCAATACTAAAAAGTTTCTTTTTACTTACTTTATAAGTGAACAGGAGACCACGCCCATCTGATCGGAGACATCGCCGCCGAATTCAGGAAAATTCTTTGGACTGTATAATTCTATGGAATCACTGGAAATACTCAGATATCCTTCATTTCCGGTGACAGGATTTATCTTGCTTATGGTGAACTCGCCCAGACCGAAAGCGTAATGGCAGACAGTCTCTCCGTCATCCGTTATATGGAACACTTCAAGGATCGAATCGAAACTGCTGTTAATACCTATACTGTGAACACCTTTTGTCGCTTTCTCCGTTTTCATGGTAAGACGGCTGATCGGATTTACGATCGTCTCTGCATCTGCCATCATGGGTATCTGCACGACCTCGAGGATATCATCGGTACCGTCATTGGTCAGGTTTACAAAGCTGAAGAGGAATGAAGCTACCTTGGAATCAACATTTATCTTGGATATTTTGCCTGTTAAAAAAGCTTCATAGATAAGTTCGCTGTCACCTGCCGGGAAACCGTCTTTCACAATGTAGTTGAAATCTGCCAGTATTTTGACACTTCCGTAAGGAGCAGGAAAAGGCTGGGGAGTCGGGTTATCTTTGTCCACAGCACATGCGGCTGATTCGTCCGGGCACTCCCTTTCAGAACATTCCGCAGTCTGTTCCGTTGAACATTTGCTGTCATAGCAGTTCTTCCAGTTGTTGTAGTTCTGCTGTCCCGCATCATCTCCGTATGTAACACACAGCACTTTGCAATTGTCGTCAAAATCGGCGCATCCTGCAATACAGTAAATTATCTCTTCGCAAGATCCTACCGGAGGGGTGTATGTATCATCATCACTGCCGGTATCAGTTTCATCCGTATCGCTGTCAGGTTCAGCATCGCCTGTGTCAGAGATGTCATCATCGGCGGGATCTCCGGTATCCGCGGTATCAGAAGTATCTCCGGTGTCAGAGGTATCGGCCGTGTCACCTGTATCGGCTGTGTCACCAGTGTTCCCTGTATCGCCCTGTTCATAGACATTTTCCTCATCACACGACGCAAAAAAGAAAACCAACAACAAAGCGACAACTGACACAAAATAATTTTTTTTCATTTTATAATCTCCGGCTATACATCATCATAATCTTCGTTCTGGGGATAATAGTTCTGTTCAAGCACTATCTTTTCAATATCGGCGACATTCCTTTCTTTTTCGCTCTCGATAGACTTCTTCACCTCTTCAGCCGTAACAGCCATGACAGGTTTTATGTATCCGTCCCTGAAATATACTAGAAAAAGTTTCTGTTTAAAGGAATCCCCCACTTTGCTTTTTACCATAAAGACCTCCTTGCAAGTGCGCTATTATAACTCATTAATTTTTCTTGCGTCAAGCAAAGAGATATAAAAACTTCAGTTTAGTGTTACGGTATGTATAATGAAAACGGTTTTCAGAGCGGGCGGGAATATGCTTTTTCTTTTCATTTTCACTCTTCTTCAAATTGAGGCTTTTGATCTCGACGACCGTCATTATGTCATGTTCACATCAAGTGACAAAGATGTCGTGTTCTCCTCTTACAGGCTGAGCAATCCGGACAGGATAGTGCTTGAGATAAACGGTTCAGCTGACAGTACGGTATCTATTGAATCAAATATTATCAAAGAACTTTCCGTATCAAAGACAGGAAATACATCAAGATTCGTTTTCACTGTGAAAGAGAATGTCCAGTACACTGTCCTCAACAGGAAGAACGCCCTGCTGATCGGGTTCAGTGAAAAGCTTTTCGTGGAAGATTCCAATTTCGATTCCGTATATGCGCTTCTTCAGAATTCAAAAGCTGAAAAACTGGCTCTGGCGCAGAAACAGGAAGCAGAACTTAAAGAAAAACTGGCGCTTGAGCTGAAAAAGAAACAGGAACTTGAACTGGCGCAGAAAGCGGAAAAAGAAAAAAAGACAGTTGCTGAAAATTCAAATAAAGATGAGTCTGAACTCGTGTCAGAACTTGTGAAAGACCTTGATACAGACAAAGAAAAGGCACGCATTGCAAAACTTGAAAAGGAAAAAACCGAAAAAGAAGCGGCTGAAAAAGAACGGATAGCTCTGCTTGAAAAGGAAAAGTCCGAAAAAGAAGCGGCCGAAAAAGAACGGGTAGCTCTGCTTGAAAAGGAAAAAGCTGAAAAAGAAGCGGCCGAAAAAGAACGGATGGCTCTGCTTGAAAAGGAAAAGGCCGAAAAAGAAGCTGCTGAAAAGGAGCGCATTGCTAAGCTTGAAAATGAGCTCAAGACCAGACAGGAGCTCGAGAAAAAGGAGCTTGCTCAAAAAGCTGAGGCTGAGCGGATCGCTAAACTTGAAAATGAGCTCAAGGCCAGACAGGAGCTTGAGAAAAAGGAGCTTGCTCAAAAAGCTGAGGCTGAGCGGATAGCTAAACTTGAAAATGAGCTCAAAGCCAGACAGGAGCTTGAGAAAATGGAGCTTGCTCAAAAAGCTGAAAAGGAACGGCTCGCAAAACTTGAGACTGAAAAGGTTTCTCAGCCTGAACTGAAAAAATCGGTAAAAACAGAGGAAGGCGAGATCATCCATCTTAAGGTTACAAAGGCTGAACCTGAGAAAAAACTTTCAGAGACACTGCCTGAACTTCCTGTGAAAAAACTTGAAAAGAAAGGTGTGCTGAAAAACATATATTTCAGAAAATTCGCGGAATTCTCAAGAGTTACGATGGAACTGACTGGAGAGACAGATTATCAGTTCAGAGAGATAAAAGGCGGTTATGTCATAGATGTTCACAATTTCGAGAAAATACCCAAATATCTGCTTAACATCATTGATACAAGGGCTTTCGAAGCGGAAGTTCAGTACATCTATCCCAAAAAGGCCGGAGATATCCTGAAGATCTATATAAAAACAGATCCCGGAATGGCTGTCAGAAAAAGCGGCGAAGGTAATCTCGTGAACTTCGACTTCTACAAACCGACGATCCAGTAATGACAAGATTCATTGAAACCTCTCCTGATGCTTTTCCTGTTCTCGTTTCTGAACTTTTTGAGCGGTCAGGAAAACTTATCATTGAGGCTCCGTCATACAAAGACGCATCTCTTCTGAACAGCGCTCTTGGCATTTTCAGGTTCCGCACAGTTCTTTTTGCTCCTCAATATCTGATGATCGAAAGGGGCGAGACCGACCACGACGCGCACACCGCTTTTTCAAAAATGGCCTCTTCTGAAGCGGATGTCATCATCACCACGCCTCTTTCTTCAAGGATGCTCCTTCCTGACATGACCGGCAGTGATACACCGGAGTTCAGAACAAATCTGTCATACAGGATAAGCGATACGGTCTCGATCCTCTCTTCAATGGGCTACCAGCGGACCGCCGTTGTAAGAGATCCGGGAGAATATTCGGTAAGAGGCGACATAATTGACATAGGGACATTCATAACCGGTAAAGGGGTAAGGCTTGAATTCTTCGATGAAGAGCTTGAAAAAATACACCTTTTCTGGACAAGCACCCAGAGAAACTGGAAAAAACTGGATTCAATAAGCATTCCGCCCCTTCTTTTCTCAAACAGGCTCAGAAGTGACTGGAAAAGCATTCTTGAGAAAAAGGCGGCGGGTCTTTCAATGAAACAGATACTTGAATCTGAAGAGCTCATTGCCTGCGGTTCAGTACCGAAATGGGAGATATACCCTCTTATTGCAGGTGATAAAAATGTCTCCGGAATGTTCAAAGGAACAAAGATACGATGGGAAAAAATAAGGGCCGAGGTGACATTTGACAATGATTTCAAGATCTTAGACAATGAAAGAAGAAAAAGGGCATCAGAAGGTCATTTTCTTCCATTTGAAATGAAAGAGTATTTCACAGGATCTCCTGAGTTCGATATCGAGGTGAGTTCACTTTTTTCCGTTGCCGAAAACATCGAAAAATATCAGGTCACTCATAAGAAAGTGCCTGACAACCTTAAAGACAATCCGCTGATAATACTTAATAAACTTACAGACAACAATGAAACTGCCGTCCTTTTTACAAAGCCTGATGAAACTGAGTTCTTTTCAGACCTCTGTGATAAAGCCGGAGTTGATTTCATACAGCTTAACAACCTCCCTGCTCAAAATCCGCAGGGAACCATCATCATCATTGAAAAAAACCCGTGGTTCCAGACCGA
>JAKLDO010000057.1 GCA_022703485.1 bacterium | reverse complement strand
GGAAAGATCATGATCAGCGGATTCACAACCGGCGGACTTGACAACAACGAAAATAAAGGCGGAAAAGACGGTTTTGTTACGGTAATTGAGAAATAGTCAGATACTCAAAATTCTAACTAATTAAATTCAGGACAAATACCCGAGAAGTATGTAAAGCATCTGTGTCGATGCTATTGCAAGGATCAGTCCGATGGGATAGGCGAATGCGAAGGCGACATTGGGTATGTCAGTCTTGAGGGTTTCGTTGGCGTTCAGCAGTATTGATGTGCCGTTGAGGTCGCCGGCAAGGAGTCCTGTCACTTCGAGGGGGTTCTTCCTGAGGATGAATGTAGAAACAAAGTATGTTGCAAGTATCGGGATGAACGAGATAAGGACGCATGCGATGAGTATCAGCGTGCTTTGTGGTCCTGAGAAAAGGTCGAAAAGCTCTTTTCCTGCGTTCGTTCCTGCCGCGGCAAAGAAAATATAAAGCGAAAGCTGTTTTAAGAACGAGTTGGTCTGCTGAGGTATCTGCCAGAGAATATTGAGAAATTTGACCCTATATCCGAGGAACATCGAGACAAGGAGTATTCCGCCTGTTGCTCCGAGAGAGTATTTTATAACTGGTATCGGCACCATTCCTGCGATCATTCCGAGTACGATCCCGATCGATACCGGTGCGAACTGGGTCTTGAATATCTCTTCGACATCGTCCCCGAGGAATCCGGTGAGCCTGTTCAGGGACTCTTTTGTTCCGACGACAACGACTTTATCACCGAGCGTGAGCTGTCTTTCAGGTTCGGGTGAAAGGTCGACAGAGCCGCGGATTATCCTTGTAACTCTTACTTCATAACTGTTATTGAGGTCGAGCTCGTGCAGGGTCTTTCCCGCTATTTCACGGCGCGATATGATGATCTTTCCGCTTATCAGCTGGTCCATGCGGTCAAGTTCGGGTGTTCCCTCAGGTCCGATGAGAAGTTCAAGCGCTTTAAGGTCGTCAGGCCTTCCTACGGCGGCGACATATCCTCCTTCAGAAAGTATCAGCCCGTCGCTGGCAAGAGTGCTTATTCCGTTCATGACAAACCGTGAAAATACCACATCTCTGAGGTTCAGGCTGTTAAGTGTGCTAAACGGTTTTCCGATGATGTTCGGGTTTGAGACCCTGTAGAACCTGAATGTTCTGACGGGCATCATTTTTTTCATGGATTCCTTGTAATCGCTGATGAGCTTCGGGACATTGTGCCTGAAAATATAAGGAAGATAAGGTATCAGGTATATGTTCCCGATGAAAGCGACAGGATATATGAGCCCGAATGCCGCTCCGATAACACTTACCGCATTTCCCGATCCGACCGAGGCCATTGCAGGGGTCGAAACGAGCGATCCCGAATAAAGACCTGTGAAAGTTTCTGCTGAAAAGCTGTTCTTGAGCCACATGAAAAGCAGTACGGTAAATGAAATCGAGAATGCGAAATGGATCACTGGGACGATGAGCCATCTACGGCTGTTCCTTGCAAAAAGTGTGAAGAACTGAGGACCTGCCTCGACTCCGACGCAATAGACAAATATCGCAAGAGCAAAAGTCTGATACACCTGCGGAAGGACGAAACCGTAATGCCCGAACACAGATGCTATGATGAATATCGATGCAATACCGAGCGAAAAACCTTTTATCTTTATCTGCTCGATGAGCTTTCCTACCGCAATTATAAGAAACAGCATGAAAACGCTGTTGTTAAGGAGCTCTCTCATTTCCCACCTCAAAAAACCGTCACTCGAACATATTTGAATTGTCCCCATCCGTCAACATTTGTCAAACCCCTGAATAATTGACTCTTTTTGGGAAAGACTGTACCTTTTGTGTGTCGCTGAATAATTTATTTAAGGAGAATGGCATGAGATTTTTACTGGCAGTTACGGTGGTTTTTGTTTCTATGGCGCTTTCGGCAGGTGATTACGGCAAATGCAGTTTTGATTCAGACTGTCACGCCAACACAAAGTGCAACAGCGGCTTCTGTGCTGATGCGGCAGGCGGAAAATGCTCTTTTGATTCAGACTGCGGCTTCAAAGGTGCAAAATGCAATTCAGGCAAATGCTCCAACGCACCTGACGGCAAATGTTCCTTCAGTTCTGAATGCCCGAGCGGAAAATGCGATTCAGGAAAGTGTAAGTAAATCCGGGAACGGAGGAAAAATATCATGAAAATGTCTTGTCGTATGATTTGTTTTGTATTGTTTTGTCTGGTGATTTCGTTCGCATGTTCAAAGAGGGAGTCGTTTGCTCCTATGATGGACCGTGCAATTGAGAAGGAATCCGTTTCCGCAGTGAGTGTTGGCGGTGCTGATAAGGTTGCAAACGAGGTTTCAGACCGCAGGCTGGTGAAAGAGGGGAGTGTCGGTTTCCAGACAGATTCCGTCATTGAGACCACGGCTAAAGTGCGACAGCTGATAGATCAGTACAAGGGTTTTGTGTCCAGAGAAAATGCCTACAATTATACCGGGAACAGGAACTTTACCATTGTGGCGCGGATTCCTGTCGATTCATTCGATAAGTTCATCTCTGAGCTTGAAAAGATCCCGGGACAGTTCGATGCAAGAACTATCGGAGTGACCGATGTCACGGCACAGTTCGTTGATACCGAAGCCAGATTGAAGGCTAAAAAAGAGGTCGAGAAGAACTATCTCGCCATTCTGGAGAAGGCAAAAACCGTGAGCGAAACGCTTGAAGTTCAAAGATTGCTTGGCGAGATCCGTGGAGAAATTGAGTCAGTCGAAGGACAGCTCAAGCTCCTGCAGGATAAGACGGCTTACAGCACCCTCACAATTAATTACTACGAGCAGAAGGAATCGGTCTTTTCGTTCATGAAAGGAATAGAAAAAGCGTTCCGTGAAGGGTGGATGGGTTTCCTCCAGACCCTCATCGCCGCAGCCTATGCATGGGTTTTCATCGTCATAGTCGCAACATTTCTCGTTTTCAGAAAACTCAGAAAGAACAGAAAAAAATAGGTTCTATCGTGAAAATATCTAATAAATACATTCTGTTGATAGTGTTTTTCTTTATCGGGCTTATATGGTCTGGGATCAACCCCAAAGATCAGTTCACATGGATCATGGAAGTATTTCCGGCGATCATCGGTTTCGTTATTCTTGCGGCGGCTTACAAAAGGTTCCGTTTCACAGGACTTGTCTATACATTTATATTAATACACTGCTGGATACTTTTTATCGGCGGTCACTACACTTACGCTGAAATGCCGATTTTTAACTGGATCAGGGATGTATTTCATCAGTCGCGCAACAATTACGACAAGGTTGGACACTTTTTTCAGGGCTTTGTTCCGGCACTTATCGCCCGGGAACTGCTTATCAGGCAAGATGTGGTGAAAAAACGGGGCTGGCTCGCTGTGATCGTTGTGTCTATCTGTGCGGCGATCAGCGTGTTTTATGAGTTCCTTGAGTGGGGAGTTGCTGTGGCGACAGGCGAAGCGGCGGATGCATTTCTTGGAACGCAAGGGTATGTCTGGGATACACAGTCCGACATGCTCTATGCCGTGATAGGAGCAACAGCTGCCGTCATTTTCTTCAGCAAGATCCACGATAAAGCAATAAAAAAACTGGAAGAAAAATCATGAAAAAATTAAACCGTACGATTATTTTCGCGGTGCTTTGTCCGGTGTTTTTAGGCGGTTGTGCTTCAAGCAAGATGCCGGAGCTGAAGACTGTTCCGAAGGTCGATCTGAGCCGTTATCTCGGTCTGTGGTATGAGATAGCCCGCATCGATCAGACTTTTCAGAAAGGATGTGTCGCTTCAACTGCTGAATATTCGCTGAAAGATGACGGCAGGATAAAGGTGCTCAATAAGTGCCGCAAAGGCACGGTTGATGGTGAGGAAAAATCGGCAGAAGGTGTCGCATGGGTCGTTGACAGGGAAACGAACGCAAAACTGAAAGTCAGTTTTTTCTGGCCGTTTAGCGGAAAGTACTGGATTATAGACCTTGAACCTGAATATAAATGGGCTGTCGTCGGCGATCCAGGCCGTGAATATCTCTGGATACTTTCAAGATCTCCCGAAATGGATGATGAAACTTATGAAGGTATAATGAAACGGCTCAAAGAACAGCTTTATGATATCTCAAAGATCAAAAAGTATCCGCAAAAAAATAAGATCTAAAAAGTTATCTTCATCGGTGTTGCAACAGTTATTTCTATAAAACTTAAAGATATGTGACCAAATGCTGGAATAAAAAATTGAATCATGAATAAAAATATGTATATTCTTGGTAATGGATATTGTTGGTGATAATTTGTGTGTAAATTAAAGTATTAGCTGAGAAAGTTAGAAAATATGCTTGACAAAAACAGTAAAACAAAATATTTTTTGAATAATATAGCGCCCTCGACAGTAAGCTTCATTCGAAATTGGATGAACGCCGAGCTCGAGGGCTTTTTTTTGGTGTGATAAATGAAAGAAGCTGCCATTCTTGTTGACGGCGCATTTTTTCTAAAACGCTATTTTGCGATAGTTTCAAAAGACCACTCCCCTCAGCAGATTGCGGACTGCCTTTGTTCAACAGTTATGAAACACCTGAATCCTGTTAGAGACGGTGATGAGGTTTTTGGTCTATACAGAATATTCTTTTATGATTGTCCTCCTCTTGAGAAGAAAGTACGCCATCCTTTGACTGGCAGAGATATTGATTACAGTAAAACACCGCTGGTGCTTTTCAGAAAAGAGCTTCACGATGCACTTAAGAAAAAAAGAAAAATGGCTCTAAGGCTCGGCTATTTGAAAGATGAAAACTGGATAGTCCCCAAAAACATTCTTAATAAATTACTGAAAAAACAAATATTAGTGGAAGATTTGAAAGAAGGTGACATTGTTCACAGTATAAAACAGAAAAGCATAGATATGAAAATAGGTATAGATATCGCATCTCTGGCGTATAAGAAACTGGTAAAGAAAATAATACTTGTCGCCGGGGACAGTGATTTTGTTCCGGCTGCAAAACTTGCAAGAAGAGAAGGAATTGACTTCGTTTTAGATCCGATGTGGAACCATATTGCTGAAGATTTAAATGAACATATCGACGGTTTGAAATCATTTTTCCCGAATCCGTATCACAAAATAGCCGAACTTAAAAAATTCAAGGGGAATATTGATATAGAGAAAGGTCTTGATATATAAGTGATAATCTAAAAAGTTATCTTCATCGGGGTCGTCTGGGGGTTATCCTTGTTGCCGACATAGCCGCTGATGCCGAGCCCCGAATATCCCCAGCAGTAGACGGACTTTTCCTTTGAAATGGCGCAGGTAAAGTTGTAACCTGTTGAAACTGCTATGAAACTGCCTTCCACTTTAAAAGGTGTCGTCTGAAGGTCATAGTTTGAAGGAAGTGTGGAATATACATCGCCGGCTTCACCGTTGCCGATCTGGCCGTATTCGTTCTCACCCCAGCAGTAAAGCTCGTCATCGCTGTTCACGGCGCAGACATGATTGGTCGATCCCGAGACAGAGATCCAGTTGGATGCAGTTCCGACCTGAACCGGAGAAGTACATCCCGGAGGATATCTTCTGTTCTGGCTTGCGGCGGTATCCTTTGAATAGAACTGGGCAAAACAGTCACCCGAATCAATGAGCGCCTGGAATGAAGCGGTATAAGTCACAGAATCCTCAGGAGTATCAGCCGTATAGGTCTCAAACACATCACCGATACCCAGAACTCCCCATTCAGCTATGCCCCAGCACCACAAAGTCCCGTCATCTTTTATCCCGCAGGAGTTCTGATTGAGCGCCGCGATATCCACCCACTTGGAATCGCCCACCTTCACAGGTTTAAGATATTCGCTGTATTTTGCCTGAGACCTGAACGAATATTTGTCAAAACCGTCGCCTTTTCTTCCGTCACCGAATTGCGCCATGTCATAGCTTCCCCAGCAGTAAAGGTCCGATCCGTCTGAAATTCCGCATGCATGTGCTCCGGATAGAGCGATCTTTTCAAATACCGGCCAGTCCGCCGCATTTCCGTTTAAAAGTCTCGGAACATAAGCCGTGGCGCTTCCGCCCGGATAGGAGGCATCATAGCCGATCTGACCGTTCGCAAGCTGCCCCATCCTGTTGCTTCCCCAGCCCCAGAGCTCTGTTCCTGTCACTGCTATTATCGTCGTCCCGCCGCAGAACATCGGATCATACTGATTGTCGTCAGCCCCGAGCAGGATCGGTGAAGGAGTCCCTGTCGCCTGGAAAGTGTAGCCGTCAAGCCCGTTAGCTATCTGACCGTCGGCATTGTGACCCCAGCAGAAAGCCTCCTTGTTCTTTTTTATTCCGCAAGTCGAATCCACCATCGAACAGACGCTTGTCCACGCATCGATACCCACCTGAACAGGTTTCGTGTTAGGATTGTCGCCTCCCGGGGTCTGGTTGTTGCCGAGCTGTCCGCGGTTTCCCTGTCCCCAGCAGTATAAGTGCCCGCTATCCTTCACGGCGCAGACATGTGCAGAGCCTGAAGATATCATCCTTACAGTCTGGGTCTCGGTGTCAGGAGTGTTGTCACCGTGATCTACCGTGTCGCCTGAATTTCCCGTATCGCCGGTGTCGCCGGTGTTCCCGGAATCAGCTGTATCGCCTGAATTGCCGGTATCTCCGGTATTCCCCGTATCTACGGTGTCTCCGCTGTTCCCAGTGTTACCTGTATTGCCAGTATCCGCCGTGTTTCCGGTGTTGCCTGTGTCTGAATTATCAGCATCATTAATGTTTTCATCAAAGTCTCCGGTGACCGCATCTTCAACGGAGCATGAAGCAAGGAATATTAACAGAGCTGTCAGTATAAAGTATTTCATTTTCCTCCTTTCATCAATGAATTAAAGTACATCCGCACCCGATCTGCTCTTCTTCGATATCAGGTATTTCATTGTCATCGGCCTTAATTCCGTCATCCGTGGCGCCGTTTCCCTGATCGGACTCTTCATCGGGAGTATTATTATCAGGAACTGTTGAAATTTCATCATTTATTTCGTTATCGGGATATGCTGTTCCGTCATCGCTGTCGGGGATATCGGTGTTGTTGTCAGGAACCTGAGTGTTATCAGGATCTTCCGGAAAGTAGCACAATCCGCTTTCTACATCACATTTCTGATAGGTGAGGCAGTCTTCATCGACCTTGCACCCTTTTTCAAGTATGCACAGACCGCTTTCAGTATCGCAGAACTGATCTTCAGGACAATCTTCATCCTTTGCACAGACAGGCGCTTCATAAGTGCATTCGCCGCTTATAGCCATCCGTACCATTTCGTAAACATCGAGGTATCCGTAGCCGAAACAGCTGTTATGCCTCATAGTGACACCGAAATATGGATCGAGAATGTCTGTCCATGAGCACTGGCCTATGACCTGTCTGTCTGAATTGATGATATTGTGCCCTTCAACGATGTCACCGGCAGCTATCCTTGCATCAACTCCTGATGCCGCCGCTTTTTTAAGACAGTGGAGCGCCTCGAAGAACTTAAGATCGGGGTTTGCGGAGAGCATGAGCCCGATAGCTCCCGAAACTACTGGCGCCGCCGCGGAAGTTCCCGCGAATTTTATAGTGGTTTCGTAATGACCGCTGTCAGAACCGAGCCCGCCTGAAATGTCGGTAGCTGAAAGTCCGTTGTAAGGCGAAGAATCATCAGGGTCGCCGGCCGGAGCTGAAACATCCACCGCATTTCCGTAATTGCTGTAAGTAGCCTTGTAACCCTTTAAATTGTCTAAAGTGTTGTGCCTCAGTGCTGAAACGACGACTATGTGGTCGTTATCAAAGTTTTTGACATTTGCCGTGTCACAGAAGTTATTGCCTGCCGCCCAGACCATTATCGTTCCCAGACCGCCGCGACCGTTTTTAACGGCATACTGGACAGCCTGCTCGACAAATGAATTGAACGGTACTGAGTTGCATGTGCCCTGATTCCACCAGACCCACGAGTTGTTTATAACCGAAGCACCCTGGTCCACTGCATATTTAAGTGCAAGATAGGTCTTGTGGAATGTGTCCACCGCACCGCTTCCTGTATCCATGTCAAGGAACCTGACAGGGATTATTCCGCAGTTCCAGCATATTCCGGCTATACCTTTGGAATTATTGCCAATTGCTGCTGCGACTCCGGCCACCATGGTCCCATGCGCAAGCAGTATTCTTGTCTGATATGCAGTTGTTGTCGTATGCGGCTTGAAAGAGGCGTTGCTGTTCTCATCGACGAAATTCCAGCCGGAACCTGCGGAAATGTTATCTTTGAGGTCTTCATGCTCAAGGTCGACACCGTTATCGATGATCGCTATTTTTATTGACGGATCTCCCTGATGGAGCGCCCATGCATAATTTGAACGGACCTTCTCGTGATGCCATTTTCCGACTGCGTATTGAGTGTACCATGTGTCATCCGGAGTGACAGGATCGGGCATTTCCGCAATTGAATCTGTGTCATCATCAGCTGTTTCAGCATCGATGTCACCGGCAAGCTCGAAATGTGCCTCCATGTCGGGTTGCGCCCAGTTGACAAGACCTGAATTATGAATGGATACGGACAGTTGGAAAGGGTCTTTCCCGTAATTCATCCTGACAAGGTAATAATCAGGGTCTGCCGGATCGTTATAGACCGTTCTAAGCCCGAGCTTTTCAAGGAACTGAGTCCTTTTTTCTGCGGAGACGCTCTTTTTGAACTGTATTCCGACCGTTCCGTTGAGTCTCATCGGTCTGCTTCCGTAAAATGTGACAACAGGCCAGCTTTTAGCTGTTCCTTTTTCAACTACCTTGAAATACTGGGGATATCCATTGTGATCATAATAAAATGTGTCAAAATGGAGTCCGTTCCTTACAATGTCGACTGAAATTGAAGTCTCAGCGGCATAAGTTGAAAGAACTGTCAGAATGATAATGAATAGAACTGCGCTCTTTGACATGTAAACCTCACAAAATTAACACCACACATCGAGGATTAAATTACTTCGCTCAGGTTTGTTCGCCCATATCCATAATCTCGGGCGCGATTTTAAGGTTTTTGTGGTACGATTTTGTATATCCGGACCTTTATCAGTTCTGTCCGATGCCGTACCTGTTGACGATCTTGTATAAGGAAACTCTTGATATTCCTGCTATTTTTGCTGATTTCATCATGTTGCCGGATGTGTTTTGCAAAAGTGCTGAGAAATAGCTCTTTGTAAACCTCTCAAGGAGCATTTCTTTTTCTTCATGGTAGCTTTTTATCTCTTTTCCGGCATCAAAATCGAAGCTCTGTTTTTCATAGACGGTCTCTTTCTGAGTATTGAATATTTCATCAGGAAGGCTGTCAATTGTTATAACAGGTCCGTCAGCCATTATTACCGCCTGCTGAATGAAATTCCTCAACTGCCTGACATTACCGGGGAAATCGTATTTCATCAGAGCTTTGAGAGCTTCATTTTCAATATTCATCACATCAGTTTTAAATGTCATGTTGGCATCTTTTATGAAATTCTCTACAAGTGCAGGAATGTCCTCTCTGTATTCTCTCAGAGGCGGGACCTGTATCGGAACGACATGAAGCCTGTAGTACATATCCATTCTGAACTGACCTGCAGCAACCATTGTCTCAAGGTCTCTGCTTGTCGCGGCTATCACTCTGACATCGACTTTTCTTGCGGCTTTATTGCTTCCGACAGGCCGTATCTCGCCGCTTTGAAGGGTTCTGAGGATCTTTACCTGAAGCATGAGCGGCAGATCACCGATCTCATCAAGGAAAATGGTGCCTCCTTCCGCTTTCTCGAACTCTCCGGTTTTATTGAAGTATGCACCGGTGAAAGAACCTTTTACATGACCGAACATTTCGCTTTCAAGCAGTTCTGAAGGTATTGCCGCACAGTTGAGTGTTACAAAAGGACCGTTCTTTCTGGGGCTGTTGAAGTGAATGGCGTGAGCAAGCAGTTCCTTTCCTGTTCCGCTTTCGCCTCTCAGAATGACGGTGGCATCGGTGCGGGAGGCTTTTTCTATCCTTTTTTCGACCTCTTTCCACTGATCTGACCTGCCGAGGATCATTATCCCGTCGCCCCGCTTGGAAGTTTCCTCGAAAAGCTGAGCCCTTCTGATGAACATCGTCGCTTCTTTTGCAAGAGAAAGGATTATTGCGGCATCGTCAGGAACGAACTGGTCTTTTATCTCAGATTCAAGCGCTATTACGCCAATCGACCTTTTCTGGAATTCGATGGGGACGACAAGAGATGATTTTATGCCCTGAAAAAGAGGGTAGTAGTTAGGGTCGTTCTCGGTATCGTTGCAGATGTAGTAATCATTTGTTTTTATTACGATAGCCGCAATGCTTTTTTCATCGCGCGACAGTTTTTCAGGAACTCTCGAAAGTGATTTTCCTTTCACCGCTCTGGGTTCAAACTCAAGTTCTCCAGTCTGTTCATTGAGAAGAAGTATGCATCCGCATTTGAGCTTTGTCTTTCTCAGTGCAAGTTCAAGAAGGCTTTCAAGAAGCCGGTTAAGCTCGATATTATTGAGAAAATGTTCTGTGGGATCTGCCTGTGCATCCTTTATTTTCCACAGCATCTCGGATTCTTTTCCAGCGACCATTTTCAGGTATCTTTCGGAAAAAATGCTCCAGAACTGGGGAAGTATGGTCTCGGATATGAGGGTTGTCATTTCAACGAAATCTTTTGAAGTGCTGACAGCCATCACGGCGCCCCGGACACCTTTCTCAAGTTTGGTCATGTCCCAGAACATTTCGTAATCTTTAAGAAAATCAAGCTTTCCCTGATATGCCGAAGTGTTGAAATAACCCTGAAATCTCGGGATTTCATTTTTGAAATAGAAATGGAAGAACTTCTTTACATCCTCTTTTTCCTGAAAATCGTATGAAGGGAAAAGCTCTATCTCTTCTTCATATTTATCCCACAGCGCGGCATAGACAAAGGTATCGGTCATGTGCGCTTTGACGGAAGTGTTTATTTTCCTTATCATATCATCAAGGTCTGGAGATTTGATCATCTCCTTGACCAAGTCCAGAACTTTCTTATAGGTTTCCCTGTCGGTAAATGCGTTCATGATAATCTCCGTTTACACCAACTGGAGGTATTGTAATGATTAATTAATGGTTTGCAAGAAGGTGATAAAGAAGTCTTACGCCGTACCCTGTTCCGTATTTTGTGATGTAGTTCTCAGCTCTGTCCGCCCAGCCGGTTCCGGCGATGTCAATGTGGATCCATGGCAGTTTTTCAGCGAATTCCCCTATGAAAAGCCCGCCTGTTATCGTTCCTGCGAGTCTTCCGCTCCCTGTGTTCTTTATATCTGCAATGTCCGACCGTATCATTTCGCGGTATTCCTCAAAGTGGGGGAGTCTCCAGATCTGTTCTCCGCTTTGGTGTGATGCTGTTTCAAGTCTTGAATAGAACTGGTCATCGTTTGAGATAACCCCTGCTGTTGTCGTCCCAAGCGCTACAAGCACTGCTCCTGTGAGGGTGGCAATGTCGATGATCCTTGACGCTTTCTCTTTTTTAGCGGCGTAATACACAGCATCTGCAAGTGTGAGCCTTCCTTCTGCATCTGTGT
Organism: bacterium; assembly: GCA_022703485.1. GTDB lineage: Bacteria > UBP6 > UBA1177 > UBA1177 > UBA1177 > JAKLDO01. The sequence goes on along the minus strand of JAKLDO010000057.1, from coordinate 9,025 downwards.
TGAGCACTTCTATGGTTTTTCCTGACATTGATCCGATTATATCGCCGTTCCTGTATGCATCTCCTCCGATGGCGTTCTCGCATGCGGCGACGACACCTGTGACATTGACTTTGAGCTTCATTGATGCTATCGCGCACATCACTCCTATCACGGCGGCCGATCCTGCCATGTCATTTTTCATGTTCTTCATTCCGTCAGCCTGTTTGAGTGCGAGTCCTCCTGAATCATAAGTGAGACCTTTTCCTACAAGTGCGGTTATGTCCTCTTTTTTTGAAGGGTCGCCTGTATATCTCATTACGATAAGTCTCGGTTTTTTGACCGAAGCTCTTGAAACGGCGAGAAATGCGTCCATTTTGAGCTTTGCAATTTCTTTTTCATTAAATATCTGTGTTACAAATCCGTGTTTTCTGCCAAGTTCCGAGGCTTTTTTTGCAAGGGTTTCAGGATATATCACATTCGCCGGTTCGTTAACGAGATCCCTTGCGGTCATGACTGCCTGAGCAAGTGTTGCCGCAGAAGATACGGCCTGTACGGTCTTTTTTGAAGGCTGTTTTTCTATCACGGTTATCTCTGAAAGCCTTTTGGGAGGTTTTGATGACTTGTATCTGTCAAACCGGTAATTTGTGAGCATTGCCGCCTCGATGACAGCTTTGAGCAGTTCATTTCTATCGGTCTTTTCAATGTCAGAGATGAAAATTGATGCTTTTTCAACTTTCAGGTCATTGAGACATTTAACTATTCCTGATGAGATCCTTCTTATTTTTTCAATGGTTGCATTTGAACCTGTTCCTGCGGTCAAGGCGAATTTAACGGGATGTCCGTAAATTCTGAAATGGTGTATTCCGTTTTTAAGGGCAGAATCTTCTTCCGTTCCAACTGCGGTGAGGATGTCTCTGATCAGGGGTTTTTCGAGCCCTGTTAAGCTGATCTCCTCTTTTTTCGAGCATAAAAAAACCACTGCATCACATTCCGGGATTTTCTTTGCAACTGTAATTTTCAAAGCGGTCTCCTGTCATTAAATTATTCAAACCTGTTCATATTTTAAAGTCTGAGCTTTTTTTTCAAGTTTAATCCGGTTTTCTTGAATTTTTTTCTGTATTGAGGAAACTTCAAGGCAGTCGGGTATCTGAGGTCATGATGAGAAAATTTAGTTTTATTCTGCTTGCCGCAGTTGCTTTTGCATGTCAGTCGGCACCGAAAAATGATATTTCGATGTATGATGTGACCAGTGACATGAAGCGCAATGATCAGGTCCGTGCTGAAAAAGAGACCATGCAGTCGGCCCCTCCGATGAGAAAAAAGCAGTATTCGCCGGAAGAGGCGGTGCTGATCGCAGGATTCGGAGTTGCAGGATTCGCGTCCCAGATCGCATACATTGAAATTGTCGAAAAAGAGCGCAGAGAATCGGAGTTCTATTCATCAGGCATGGTCGAGACAAATGACCCGTTCATGATACAGGCGGAGATCGCATTACCCGAAACCCGAAAGCTCACACTTTGCGTAATGAACCTCAACTGCTCGGAAGTACTGATCAAAACCAACATGTCCAACGGCACATTCTTCTCGATAGACCTCCCGAGCCTCGGGAAATAGAATGAAACCCATCATAAGTGCGGGAAGTGCTAATATAAATGGTTGGTTAACCCCTCAGAAAAAGATTAAAAACAGCTTGACAAGTAGCAAAATTTGGCATAATATTGATAGTTAAGTAGCAATATTTGGCTAAAAATTGATAGTTGTAGAGGTCGGTAATGGAAATTAAAAGAACAGTTCAGGCTCAGATTGAAAGCTGGCTCTTTAAGCAGAAGGTTATAATCATACTTGGTGCAAGGCAGGTTGGAAAGACAACTCTTTCCAGGCAGCTTCTAAAAAAATATGGAAGCGAAGAGGACTATTTTAATTGTGATCTGCTTTCCGTAAGGCGGACTTTTGAAAATAATGAAGCAAAAGAACTCAAAAGAATCATTGGTAAGTCAAAGTTTATTGTTATAGATGAAGCTCAAAGAGTAAAAGATATAGGAATCACTCTGAAAATAATTCATGATACCTATCCTGATATTCAAATAATAGCGACTGGCTCAAGCAGTTTTGATCTTGCAAGTAAAACAAATGAACCTTTGACTGGAAGATCAATAGAATTTCAGCTTTTTCCATTTTCTATCGGTGAACTTTCGCAGATCTATAAGAAATACGAATTTGCATCAGCTATCCAGCAATTTTTGCGTTTTGGAACATATCCTGAAATTGTCGGAAAAAGTGAAAAAGACTCTATTTTGCTTCTTGAACAGCTGACTTCAAATTATCTTTTTAAAGACATTCTTGAATTTGAACAGATAAAAAAGCCTGATCTGATAGTAAAACTGCTTCAGCTTCTTGCTTTACAGATAGGGAGCGAGGTTTCGCGTCACGAACTTGCAACTGCACTTGGCGTAAACCGCAACACGATCGATCGTTACATTGATATGCTTGAGAAATCATTCGTTATTTTCAGACTTAAACCACTGTCCAGAAACTTAAGAAAGGAAATAACTAAAAAGGATAAAATATATTTTTATGATCTTGGTATAAGAAACGCACTTATTTCAAGGTTTAATAATCTTGAAGTTAGAGATGATATTGGAGGAATATGGGAGAATTTATGCATAGTTGAAAGGATGAAATATCTTTCGAACAATATGATATTTCATAATAAATGGTTTTGGCGTACACATGACCAGAAAGAAGTTGATTATATTGAAGAATATAATGGAAAATTTGAAGGATACGAATTCAAATGGTTAACAAAAAAAGTGGTTTTTCCAAAAGATTTTCTGGAAGCATATCCAAATTCGACGATCTCTTTGGTAAATCTTGAAAATTGTCTTGAGTTTTTCGGGGAATAAATGGAAAAAATTCGACTTCTTACCTGGAATTGCAATGGTGCTTTACGCAAGAAATTCAATGTTCTGGATAAATTTGACGCTGATCTTGTCATTATTCAGGAATGTGAAGATCCGTCACAGTCAAAAGATGCCAGTTATAAAAAATGGGCTGAGAATTTTTTGTGGACTGGAGATAACAGAAATAAGGGACTCGGGATCTTTGCAAGGAAAGGGATCCAACTGATTGAAAACGATTGGGAAGATAACGGAACGAAGTTTTTCATTTCCTGCCGGATTAACAATGAATTCAATGTGATAGCTGCGTGGTGTCATGGTGCTGATTCTCCGACTTTCGGCTATATCGGTCAGCTCTGGAAGTATTTGCAGGTCAATAAACTCAAAATGACTGATTCAATTGTTGCAGGAGATTTCAACAGCAACAAGATCTGGGATAAATGGGATAGATGGTGGAATCATTCCGATGTTGTGCGGGAGCTGAAAGAGATAGGGATCGAAAGTTTATACCATAATTATTATAAAGAAGAGCAGGGGAGCGAATGTCGTCCGACATTTTATCTTCAAAAAGATCTCAAAAAGCCGTACCACATTGATTATATATTTGCAAGTAGCAGTATTTATGAGAAAATTGAGAGTTTCAGGGTGGGAAATATTGACGAATGGGTCGAATTGAGCGACCATGTTCCGGTTTTTACAGAATTAGTTTTGTCTTTCGATTTTTTTCCTGTTGTAGCCTGAATTGCCGAACGGCTGGAGCTTTCCTATCCATTTTTCTTCAAGTTTTGCAAGTTCCGCTTTTTCGTCAAAGAACTCATTATCAGATGGTTTGAGCTCTTCAAGAACGGAAAACTCAAAGTTCTCTTCACCGAATTCCTTCCACTCACGGTTGAAAGATGCATCAAAGAAGCCTGACCCGAGTTTGAGCTGGAATTTTATGCTGTTGAACGCCGCGGGAATATTGGGAGATGCTTTCACGAAGATCTTTCCGTTAACTTTGTTCCTGACCTGATAGATTCCTGCAAGCTGTCCAGTTTCCTTATATTCTCTTTTCAGATCCTTTTTATCCATTGTTCTTCTCCATGATTATCCTGACCTTGTATTTACTGCCGTCAGCGGTCCTTTTCATGAAACCGTATTCTATAAGGTATCTCCTGAGCGTGACATAATCGTCCCACACTTTCATAAGTATCAGATTTATCTCGGATTCCGAATATATTCTGCCTGCTTCGAACCTTGTCATGATATGTCTCAGAACGATGATCTTTCTCTTTTCGCGGGATGGAAATTCAGACATCGGACCGTCAAGCCCCTGCGGAAAGCAGGTTTTCAGACATTTTGCAGTCTCTTCTTCGGTGATGTCATATCTGAGATCAACCATTTTTGCTCCAGCCGGAACAGGGACCGGCACGGGGAGATTCGCTTTTGCCTCGTTCATCAGCTCCATTATCGCAAGGAACACTTTTGCCTGCTTTTCCCTTTCGCGAAGTGAGAACCTGTGATTCCTGACAGTCGAAGCGCTTTTTCCTCCGATATCGTTAAGCACGGAAATATCGTTCCTTCCTTTGCTGAAAGCGTCCACGAGCTTTTTCTGAAGTTCGGTCAGTCCGGTATATTTTTTGTCCATTCCCAGAAGCTGAGAAAGAACGGACCCGTGATGCTGACTGATGTGGCGGGATATCGCCTTTTGCGCTTCGTAATAAACGCCGTTTTCAGGATAGACCACACCTTTTTCGAACTGTTTTCCGCAGAAAATGCAGGTAAACACATTTCCGCTGCTTTCAGTTTTGTAACCGTTTTTCATTTCTTCAAGCGAAGATTCCCAGAAAAGATCTTTAACTGTTTTCATGACAAATTCCCGTAACTGTCTATCAATAAACCAGACACAATATAAATCCGTCTATTCAAAAAGTCAACAGAATTGAAATATGTCTGAACAGTATGATGGTCATGTTTTTAAATGCTTTTTGTGAAATAAAAGAAAATCCGGCTGATTACTCTTCCGTGGTGATGCCGATATATCTTGTGAGAGGTCCTTTGTCAGCGGGTTCCGTGATGGAGCCGTCAATCTCTCTGAGCAGTGCACCTGTTCCGCGGAGGTTTACAGCCGCAGTGCCGGTGTAGAATTTCTGATTGAGAGCGAAGCCGCTTTCCCCTTCGAAACCGAAAATGCCTGTATCGTCATTAAGGAACAGAGCAATTCTGAAGTTTGTGTAGAAATCGGCGAAACTGAGCCCTTCACCGGCATACTTCCTGATCGCGTCCTCAACGCAGAGATAGTTGTTCTTTTCATTTGAAACGATCTCTTTGAACATTTCAGTCTTGTTGTCACCTTGTATTCTCAGGTACTCAAAGAATAGATATGAAAGAGCATAGTTGCCGTAAACATCTGATGAATCTGAATCGTTCCAGTATGTCAGAGCCTGACCTGAAGATACGGAGGTCGACTGGTTGTATGCCGATATCCAGTCAGACTGAATGCCGTTGTAAAGGTGCATTGCAGTCATCGACATTCCTTCATTTATCCAGATGTTCTCGTTGTCATTGATACCCTGGGCATCGTCTTCTATTATCGCATTCTGATTGTTGTAGCAAAGATGCTGGAATTCATGAGCGATAACGGCATAAGCACCTTTGTTGGTAAGAGCCACACGGGTGCTTACAAATATCATGTCCCTTTCATTTGACTGAGGATACATCGATTTAGCATAAAGGTCTCCGGGGCTGAAATATCCTGCTATCGACATTCCGAGATCGGTGAAAAGAAGAGTTATCGTACCGTCGGCGTTTATATCTGAAGGAGTCGCGAATTTTGTCGTGACAAGCGGATATATCACGCTGTCGAACTCATCAGCCATGTCATCAAGCTCCGATCCTGTAGCAAAATCGGTTTCATCGCTCCAGATCTGGACATGAGCGCCTATTTTAAGAAGAGTTGCCGTAACCTGTTCATAGCCTGTGCCTGCGGCATTTACCTTGTAGAAGGACTGAGTGTCTCCTACTTTGGGAAGGAAAACGACTTTCGGCTCGTAAAGATCATCATTCGTAAGCCCCGCAGGTATTTTAAAATGGGGATTAATGAAAAGATCGTTAAGCCCTGTCGCCGATGTTGCCGGAGTTACTGAAATATTCTTAAGTACCGGAACGGCGGGAAGAGTGCCTGTGGTTGACATGTTGTCGCTGAAAGGGGATATGTTGAGAATGAGGACTGCATTGCCTGCATAATTAGGTCCTTCGGTGTCGAATCTGTCACCGAATTCAAGTCTGCATGAATCACTGCAGCCATCGCCGTTCTCGATATTGCCGTCCTCGCACTGTTCGCCGGACTCGATGGTTCCGTTGTTGCAGGTTCCGGGAGTCTCGTTCTTGCATTCAGTTGAGCAGCCGTCAAGCACTGAAATATTGCCGTCGTCGCATTCTTCAGTGCCTTCTATGAAGCCGTTGCCGCATATCACTCCGGGATCGTTACGGCATGCCTGATATTCTTCAGGACACGCGTTGCGGAGGCATGTTGTCGTAAAGTCTTCAGCGCATGGAGACTCTCCGCATGCCATGAGCGCTTCGTAATAACCTTTAGCCGCCTCGGTGGAACTTGCTTCACACCCTATGAGACAGTCGGCATCACCTGCACAGGTCATTGCACATGCAAGAACTACGGAGCATTTATTGTCTGTTCCGAGCTCGCGGCATTCATATACTCTCTGGTATCTTGATGTTCCGTCTTTCGGAAGACAGTAAAGGTCTTCACAATCCTCTTTGTCGAACCATTCCTTGCTTGAACATTCCTGAAGAACATTGACGAGGCATCTTGTCTGTCCGTCGGTGCAGGCCCTTACGCAGGTCCTTGTGTCATATTCAGTGCAATCGTCAGCACATGTAGCCGTTCCTTCAAGATATCGTTCAGCATCAATGTCGACACAGTTCTTTGTATCTCCGTCACATACTTCACTTCCTTCGATCTTTCCATTGCCGCAAACAGGAAGTGTAAAAATGTCGCTGTCTGAAATTTCATCGGAATCTGTAACTATCTCATCAGAATCTGTAACGGTATCAGTATCTTCACTGTCAGTCGTACTGTCGTCATCTGTGAGAGTGGCAGTGTCATCATCGATCACAGATTCATTGTCTGTGCCGGCGCCTGTTTTTTTGGTGTCGCAGGACACAAGAACAAACAGAGCAAAAATGATAAAAAATAGTACTTTCATAAAACCCCCGCTTAGATCATTAAAGAATTAAATATACTACTAAAATATAAACATCAGGTTTTTTTGCAAGGAATAGTTGTACTTGAAGAAGTCAGAACATTCTGGTAATATGAAAAACCTTAAAAATGCGGAGTTTCCATGAGACTGTGGTCAGTTCATCCTGAATATCTTGATGCTAAAGGACTTGTTGCTCTCTGGCGTGAAGCTCTGCTTGCAAAAAAAGTGCTTGAAGGAAAAACGAAAGGTTATAAAGAACATTCTCAGCTTGAAAGGTTTAAAAGTTCTGAAAATCCTTTGAACTGCATTAATTTCTACCTTTCAGAAGTCTATAACGAGGCACTTAAGCGCGGTTATTCATTTGACAGAACCAAGATCGACTTGAACTGCAAACCCTGCAGGATCTCCGTCACGGAAGGTCAGCTTGAATATGAAAGAGAACATCTTCTCAAAAAACTCTCAGTAAGAAACATAGAAAGATACAACAATCTGATATCATTTCATAAATTTAGGCCGAATCCCATTTTTAAAGTTGTCAAAGGCGGAATCGAAAAATGGGAAAAAATTCAATTGTTAGATTAATCATATTTTTGCAGATTATTGTTGATAATTTTATATATTTGCTGTATAAATAGTCAGTCGATTCAATTAATTCATGTTAATAATATGCGGTCTTTCAATTATGGGGGTCAAAAATGAAGAAAAGTTTTATGTTAGTTGTTGTTGCGGCATTTATTTTTCTGTTTTTTGTTTCATGTGAGAAAAAGAATTCCGCAAACGATGATGAGTCTTTCAAGGATGAAGATCTTATCACGGATGATTCTGACGGGTGTATCAGTGATGATACTGATGATACTGAAGAGACGGATGATGAATCTGTCGGAGCTGATAAAGATCCGGTTGATAAAGATCCGGTTGATGAAGATTTCGACAGTCAGGATGATGATATTTTGACAGATGAAGATACTGTCGAACCTGAAGTGTTATTTGTTCAGTTCTCAGCAGGTGGAGAACATTCCTGTGCTGTTGATTCGGAAGGAAAAATATTCTGCTGGGGAAATAACAGTTACGGAAGTCTCGGTAATGGAAAAGAAATCGAAAGCTTTGTTCCTGTCATGGTTGATGATACAGGAGTTCTTGCCGGCATAAAAACAAGTTCATTAAGTTCAGGCGGCTCACACAATTGCGTGGTCAGTGATGAAGGTAAGGTTTACTGCTGGGGAGATAACAGTTTCGGACAGCTCGGAAAGGAAAAGCTTTATACCATAGATTCCAGCTCTACTCCGGTGGAAGTTGATATGACAGGCATATTGAAAGATAAAATAATAGTTTCCGTATTTGCAGATGAATACAACACTCTTGTCATTGATGATGAAGGAAGGCTTTACAGTTGGGGCAGGAACACTTCAGGTCAGCTTGGATGCGGAACGACATCGGATATAGAGCTTCCTGTTGAAGTTGATACGGCAGGAGTTTTAAACGGAAAAAAAATAATCTCAGCTGATGCAGGTTCGGAGCATTCATGTGCAGTTGATGATGCGGGTATGGTTTACTGCTGGGGCCGGAATGATAAAGGACAGCTCGGTGACGGAACCACAACAGACAGTGCTGTGCCAATCGAAGTCGATATGAGCGGTGAAATGGACGGTAAAGAAATTAAAGAAGTCAGCGCAGGGGAAAGTTATACTTGTGTTATTGATACTGAAGGAAATGTTTACTGCTGGGGAGAGAGCGTCGACTCTGAGGAGCACCTGCCGGTTAAGATTGATATGGGTGGAGTTTCAGCTGTGTCAATAGATGTAAACCAGGCAAATGCCTGTGTGCTGGATAATTTAAATAAAATTTATTACGTTGGCCAAGCCTTGTCTTGGTTTAATCGATTAGTGAGAAGCGGTGAGCCTGATAAGCGTTTATTTTTTTTGTTAGGACGTTGGCTGGAAATTTTGA
>JAKLDO010000056.1 GCA_022703485.1 bacterium | reverse complement strand
CACTCCCGGTCAGCAGGTCGCCCGCCTTGCAAAACTTGCTAAAGATTCGGGGATGGACGGCGTTGTTGCAAGTCCTCTTGAGATAGAGATAATCCGTTCGGTCTGCGGTCCTGATTTCAAGATACTCACTCCGGGGATCCGTCCCGCATCAAGTTCAGCTGATGATCAGAAAAGGATCGCCACTCCGGCATCGGCGCTAAAAGCCGGAAGCGATTTTCTTGTCATCGGAAGGCCTATAACAGGTGCAAAGGACAGAAGAAAGGCTTTCATCGACATCCTTGAAGAGATAAAGGCCGCAAAATAACTTCGAATGATAGATGTCCTGATAATTTCATTATATCTTATTGCAGTAATGTACGCAGGTTTTGCATTTTCCGGCAGCAACAGGACTGAAAAGGACTATTTCCTCGCAAACCGCAGCATGCACTGGAGCTTTGTCGGAATTTCCATAATGGTCACTGCTTTCAGTACGCTCAACTTTGTTTCGGTTACGGCCGAGGTTTACAGTTTCGGGCTTTATGTCCTTCTTTCAATTCCGATGTTTTTCATAGTTTATTATCCGGTCTCAAGGTATTTCATCCCGTTTTACAGGAAACTTGATGTGACATCGGCATATGAATATCTCGAAGTGCGTTTTGATAGAAGGACGAGAACTGCGGCGGCAGTTATGTTCCTTGTCTGGAAGATAATATGGATGGCGGTGTCGCTCTATGCGGCAGGAGCAGCCCTTTCGGCTCTTAGCGGAATACCACTTCCCTTAGTAATTGTCATTGCCGGTGTAACAGCTCTTGCATATACCGTCAATGGAGGGATAAGGGCCGTTATTGTAACTGACATGATGCAGTTCTTTGTCCTTTTTACAGGAATAGCTGCAATACTTGCCGCGGCTTATTTCAGGTATGACGGCGGATTTGCCGAGATATTTGAACTTGCAGGTTCAAAAGGTTCATTGTCACCGTTCAGTCCTTTTGATCCATCCATACTTTCACCTTCAATGGATGTAAGGATATCTGTCTGGAGCACATTTCTCGGGGTCGCTGTCGCATTCATGGCAAGATACGGTGTCGATCAGGTTGTCGTCCAGCGATATTTTACCGCAAGGAGTGAAAAAGATGTGAGAAAAGGTTTTCTTCTCAATGCCTGTGCCGCTGTTCTGATAATCCTGATGATCGCAATGTTCGGAATATTTGTAAAAGCCCATGCTGTCAGTAACGGTCTGAACCTTCCTCCTCTGAAAGCGATGGCCTCTCTTATAAATTCAATGCCCCGAGGCATTCCAGGCATTCTTTCTGCAGGACTTCTCGCCGCCATGATGTCAAGTATAGATTCGGGGATCAATTCCTGTTCCACTTCATTTTTCAAAGACATTTATCCGGTCATCAATCCGTCAGGAAGTGCCTTTACTGTAAAAAAGGGGAAAATAGTTTCACTGGTGATAGGAAATTTTTCCATAATCGCCGCATTTCCTGTGGGACAGCTCGGAACGATATTTGAAACTGTAAATAAAGTGATAAACGGCATGGGAGCGCCTCTTCTCGCACTTTTCATTGCCGGCATGACATCAAAAAAAATAACAGCTGATGCCGCAGTAAAAGGATTTATTGCCGGAACGGCTGCAAGTATATTCATTATATCGTTCGTTGACGGGATATCTCTGCATTATTATGCGGTTATTAATTTTGTCTCAACTTTTGCGTTAATACATTTTTTCGGTTATAAATCTCTTAAGTGCCTATGGAGATGATGTTGAAAGAAAAATATCTTGAGCTTGTCAATCTTCTTAATAAAGCCGCAACTGCATATTACCGTGATGATTCCCCTTTCATGAGCGATGAAGAATACGACAGGCTTTACCGCGAACTTCTTCAGATGGAATCTTCCGATCATCTGCTGAAAGTTCCGCATTCGCCTACCATGAGGGTTGGTGCAGACATCAGAGAAGGTTTTAAGAAGGTTGCACATTCTGAAAAGATGATGTCACTGGATGACGCTTTTGAAGTCGGTGAAGTGGAGGCGTTTTTCAACAGGCTCGATTTTGCGCCTGCCGGCGGTTTTGTCGTTGAACACAAGATAGACGGACTTGCCGTTAACATAATATATGATCACGGAAGATATCTGAAGGCGGCCACAAGAGGTGACGGAGAGACCGGCGAGGATGTGACGGAAAATGTAGCGACAGTGAAAGATATCCCTCTTGAGATACCTGAGTTCTCCGATCTCGGTATGGTAGAGATACGGGGCGAGGTCTATCTTCCTCTTAAAAGTTTTAATGAACTCAATGAGATCAGGCAGAAAACCGGTGAAAAACTTTTTGCAAATCCGAGAAATGCAGCGGCGGGTTCTTTACGGCAGCTCGATCCGAAAATAACAGCTTCAAGGGGCCTCAGGTTCTTTGCCTATGCCATAACCGGCCTGTCAGCTCTTCCAGTTGAAAGACAGGAAAGACTTCATTCATTCCTGAGGGCTCTCGGATTTAAAACTCCGCAGTTCGAGAAAATAGCAAAAATAGAAGATGTCGAAACAATAGTCAGCAATATCATGAATTTGCGCTCAAGTCTGCCGTATGACATTGACGGACTGGTGGTGAAGCTGAACAGTTTCGAAGAACAGAAAAGGGCGGGGTTCCTGACTAAAACTCCGAAATGGGCGATAGCGTATAAACTTCCGGCAATAGAAAAGACCACAAAGATCAATGAAATAACCTGGCAGGTCGGCCGTACCGGAGTTGTAACCCCTGTTGCGGAGCTTGAACCTGTCGAGATCGGAGGCGTTGTTGTAAAAAGGGCGACTTTGCACAACATTGATGAGATCAGGCGCAAAGGTCTCATGGTTGGCGACACAGTCTTTGTGAGAAGGGCGGGAGATGTCATACCTGAGGTCATCGCACCGGTTGAGCAGATGAGAACAGGTGATGAAATGACAGTTCTTGCTCCTTACAACTGTCCTGTGTGTGACTCCGGACTGGTTAAGGATGAAGAAAAAATAGCTTTGAAATGTCCGAACATCAGCTGTCCGGCAAAAGTTACCGGTTCAATTGAGCATTTTGCTTCAAGGAAAGGTCTTGATATTGACGGGCTTGGCGAAAAACAGGTTGAATTCCTTCACGAAAAAGGTTGGCTCAACTCTGTTGCGGATATCTACAGACTGAAAGACCATGTCATGTTTCTCAGTGCTGAACGGGGATGGGGTGAAAAAAGTGTGTCAAAACTCATTGAAGCGATAGAAAAAAGCAGAACTGTGAAATTCCAGAACCTTCTCTACGCTCTGGGAATTGATAATGTAGGAGAATTCCTGGCAGGTGAACTCGCAAAGAACTTCACAATAGATGAGCTTATGAAAGCAGATCCGGGCATGCTTACGGCCATTGAAGGGATCGGCGCAACAGTCGCCCGGTCGATAAATGATTTTTTCAGTAATCCGCAAAACAGGGCCGTTCTTGACCGCCTTTTGAAGGAACTGACGATAACCTATCCTGAAAAAAGTGATCTGACTACAAAAATACTCTCCGGAAAAACATTCGTAATTACTGGAGAATTGTCACAGCCAAGAGAAATATTCGCTGAAAAGATCAAGGACCTCGGCGGAAAAGTATCCTCATCTGTCAGTAAAAAAACAGATTTCGTCCTTGCCGGAGAGAACGCAGGAAGTAAACTTTCAAAAGCAGCAGAACTTAGCGTAAAAGTGATAAATGAAGAGGAATTCAGACAATTGGTCTTAAAAAAGGAGAATGAGCAGTGAAGTATTTGTTTTTGTTGAATTTTGCTTTACTTATGTTGTTTGTTTCATGCGGCGGATCTGATAATGAAGAACCTGAAGATGAGACTATGGTTTCAGTTCCTGCAGGTGAATTTATAATGGGATGTAACAGTGAGGTTGATAAAAGGTGTTATGACAACGAACATCCTGTTCACACTGTAAAACTTTCGGAATACAAAATAGATAAGTATGAAGTTACCGCGGGAGAATATAAGAAATGCATTGATGCGGGGAACTGCAATAATAAAAATGCTGACGAACCTCATTACGAAGCATCAGTTAATGACGAATGCAATATCTATGCGGCGGATAAAGGAAATCATCCGATGAATTGTGTGAGCTGGTTCGGAGCGAAGGCTTATTGTGAATGGGTCGGAAAAAAACTTCCTACTGAAGCTCAGTGGGAAAAAGCGGCTAGAGGCACCCAAGGACTTAAATATCCATGGGGCAACGAGCCTGAAGCAAATTGCGAATATGCAGTAATATCTGTATATAACTCAGAAACTGATGATTATGATAACGGTTGCGGTAAAGATGGGACATGGATAGTCGGAAGCAAAGAAAAAGGAAAGTCACCTTATGGTGTTTATGATATGATAGGCAATGTAGAAGAGTGGGTGGATGACTATTATGCAGAAAATTATTACGAAAATTCACCTTTAGAAAATCCAGCGGGTCCTGATTCAGGAGAACACCATTCAATAAGAAGCGGAAGTTTCAGTGATAATACTGATACATGGTCAATTCGTGCTTCGGCAAGAAATGACGATACTCCGGAAAGTGACAGACCTAGTCTTGGGTTCCGTTGTGTAAAATAAGGATGCGGTTGTTATTTGACAACAGTGAAGCAATTTTTTGGGGAGTCTTTTATTCAGGAGGATAAAATGGGAACAGTTAACAAACCGGCAGTGGAAGGAAAGAACATTCAGCTCAGGATTAAAAATGATGATGTGGCGGCAGGGAACTATGCCAATTCATTTGCTATCACATTCAATGAGAACGAGTTTCTGATCGATTTTATCATGATGCAGCCGCAGGCCCAGCTCGGACTTGTGACCGACAGGATCATCACAACACCAAAGAAAGCGGCTGAACTTGCCAAGGCTCTCGGTGACGCTGTCAAGGCATACGAAAATATGCTCAAGACAAAAAATGTAAATATTCAGTGAGAGCTTTTTCAGTTGATTTTCAAAGATTTCTGAATTTCGAGAACTTTTTCAATCGGCAATCCTGTCAGCTGGATAACAGTTTGAAGGTCAAAACCTTTTGAAAGCGCAACTTTGCAAGTTTCAATGGCTTTTTGGAAAGCACCTTCCTGTCTCCCTTCCTGTCTCCCTTCCTGTCTCCCTTTCTGCAATATCTGGTTTCCAAGTGACGGCATGATCTCCTCCGTTTCTTCACCAAGTCCGGCTTTCATTATATCCGCAAGCTCTTTTTCTTCAACCTGATTTGTAAAAATGATATATCTCATCAGAACAATAAGGTTTTCATGCTCCTTCACAAGTCCGCTTTTCCTGAAATAACGGAAGATCGTTTCCAGCTTTTCAGAACTCATTCTTCCGCTGTCTTTCAAAAGCGATAACACACTCATAAGATAGGCATTCTTTCCGAAACGGTCTTCATCTGTCAAATCAAAATCCTTGGTGTCAAAAAATATGTATTCAAAGTTCAGTGCGTATTTTTTTAGATATTCAGGGATATTAATGGATTCTGAAAAACTTGCAGGAATTTTCCACTTTCCGCGACCGTGATAAAAAACAAAAGGAATGATCGTCCTGAATTTTCTTTTAACATTATGATCTTCTTCATACGAAAGATATTGATATTTCAACAGTTGCCAGAGGATCTTCTCATCCATGTAGGATTTGTGCTCAAAAAGAAGATAAAGATCAAAATCTCTTTTTCCATCACGGGCTTTAAGTTTAATCACAAGATCGGAAAGATGATTTGCAAGAGAATCTTCGACAAAACTTGCCGGTTCGACATACGCTGAACCTGCATCAATATTTTCAATAATTTCTTGAGGCAAAGCTCCTGAAATGAAATCTTTCACATTTGTAATGTCTGAAAAAGTCTTTACAAACAGATTGTTATGGAAATTCCTGACCTCTTTCATCTGCAACTCCTAAAGTTTTCAAAAACAGAATTTTCGATACCAATAATATCATTGGAAGGTTGAAAAATCAAATTTAAATTTGAAAAATAAAAATGTGCGGCTAAAATAGAACTGCAAAATGCAGGAGGCCGCAAATGAGAAAGATCTTTTTTATTTTCATCAGTTTTTTCATGATGTCCTGTTCTGACCGTGTTCCGGAAGGATTCGATCTGCCGGATGATTGTAACGGAAGGTGTGAAACGGCTTTTGATACGCAGTCCTTTAAAGATGCCGTTGTCAATTCAACAGCCGGTTTCTCAGACTGCATATGTGTCACAGGAACCGGTATCACAGCGGATGTGACGGTTTTAAAACCATTGAAAATGATAGGGAAGAATGACGGAAGCTCTAAACTTACAAAACTGACAGTGTCAAAAACTGACAATGTTCTTGTCTCGAACATACATTTTTCAGGAATTCCGGCCGTCGATGCGGCAGTGAACATCTTTGAGAGCTCAGTAAGGCTGGAAAATGTAACAATTTCAAATATAAGTGCCGGCTCGCTTTACGGCGGAAGAGGTATTGTCATTTCAGGCGGCCGTTCTGTCGTAGAGATATCAGGTGTAAATGTAAAAAATACTGATGGAACAGGACTTCTTGTCAACGGGGAACATGATGTAGCTGTCATGGGAAGTTCTTTCAATGATTGCGGATTTGCCGGAATATGGGTCCAGAACGACGGAAAAAGGACCGGAAAGCTGAAGATCACAGACAGTTCTTTTGAGAACAATGCGGCTGTTGCAATTGAAGTGCTCGGGCAGAGTTCCGTTGAGATATTTGATTCAAATGTCAGGGGGGTCAGTTCAAGAGAGGTCGCTTCCACCTTTGTGAGCGATGCGGTCGTTATTAAGAACGGGATAATGTCAAGCGCTGAAAAGACCGTAAATATAAAAAACACAGCACTCGAGGGATTCGAAAGGGCCGCATTGATACTGGATGCACAGGAGAGCGGTGAGGTGAAAGGTGTTGTCATCGAAGGTCTTAAGGTCGCATCGGTCAAAGGAGAGTTCGGTCTGGTAGTCCAGAACGGGGTAGAGCCGTCAGGGCTGAGAAAAGGGATAATTGAGAATCCATTCACTGAAAATGATATTTCGCTTGATTCTCCGCTCTTCATAATAACAACCCCTCAAACCGCTGAATAACCAGATTTTTCTTGAAAAACCGTTTTTAAGGGAATAGTATCGGCTGTTGTTCCTGATCAATCACATCTTTTTGGAGGAAATAATGAAAGTACTTGTCATCAATTGCGGCAGTTCATCCATCAAGTACCAGCTTTTCGAGATGTCAAATGAAAGCGTCATCGCAAAGGGCCTTGCTGAAAAGATAGGTCTCAGTGAAGGTTGTATCGACCTTAAAATAACAGGCACCGAAAAGAAGATAGAGGTCACTCTTCCTCTTCCCAACCATTCCGTTGCACTGAACAAGGTCATGGAGCTTATGACAGATAACGGCGTGATAAAAGACAAGTCGGAAATAAAAGCCATCGGACACAGACTTGTCCATGCCGGTGAATATTACAACGGAAGCGTTCCGATAACCGATGATGTCATAGCAAGACTTGTTGAGTGTTCAGACCTTGCGCCTCTTCACAATCCGCCCAACATTCTGGGTGTGAAGACCTGTCTTGAACTTTTTCCGGGTACTTTCATGTCAGGAACATTCGACACAGCTTATCATCAGACAATGCCGGATTATTCATACATGTATCCTATCAGCTATGAATATTATGACAAATACAAGGTCAGAAGGTACGGATTCCACGGCTCCAGCCATTACTTTGTCGCTGAAAGGGCGATAGAACTTCTGGGAAAGAAAAGAGAAGATACAAAGATAATAACATGTCATCTCGGTAACGGCTGTTCGATAGCCGCAGTGAAGGGCGGGAAAAGCCTTGATACCTCGATGGGACTCACTCCGCTTGAAGGGATAGTCATGGGGACAAGGTCAGGTGATGTGGACCCCGGCATAATTTTCTATCTTGCCGAGAAGCATAATGGTGATTTGAAAGCTGTGAACAACATGCTCAACAAGAACAGCGGTCTTAAAGGAGTGAGCGGTGTTTCGAACGACATGAGAGATGTCCGTGCCGCAAGGGATGCCGGCAATAAAAAAGCTGAGCTTGCACTCAATATATTCAAGTACAGACTGAAGAAATACATCGGTTCATACGCCGCTGCGATGGGCGGGGTCGATGCGATAGTTTTTACCGGCGGAATCGGTGAAAATGTGTGGGAAGTAAGAGAGGATTCGCTTAAAGGTCTTGAATTCATGGGCATTGAAATGAACACAGAACTCGACAAAACGGTCTTCAGCAAAGAGGCCGTTATCAGCACACCGGCATCAAAAGTCAAAGTGTTCGTCATCCCGACAAACGAAGAGCTTGTCATCGCAAGGGATGCAAAAAGACTTTACGAAAAGAAATAATTCTGTTTCAGATTCTGATTGCAAAATCCTGTATTTACTATAAAATAAGCATCTGTAATTTTATATCCGGGGGGAGATTATGTTTTTGAAGTTAAAGTATTTATTCATTTTTTCAGTTGTCGTTCTTCTGGCTGTTTCCTGTTCGAACAAGAATAACAGCAGTGACAACGATGAGTCAAATATCGACAGCGATACAGATACAGATTCTGTTATAATCGCTGATACTGATGAAACTGAAGATGCTGACCCTTCAGATGAAGATACGGCGGATAACGATATTGAAAACGATGAAAGTGCTGATGAAGATACGGATGCCGATTCTGTTGAACCTGTCATAGGAGTTAAGGGACATATCTGGGTTGAAACAGGATCTTTGGAAAATAAGGAAGTAACATTTTATGAATGCGGTGCTTCGATCATAGATCAGACCGTGAAAACTGACTCTGAAGGTTATTTTGAAGTTGAAACAGAGCTTGAAAGCGGAAAAACATACTGTGTGGAATCAGGCAAACTTGCAAGCTGTTTTATCGCATCTTCTGCCAGCCATATCGCAAACATCAATCCGCTGACCCATATCGCACTCATGCTTCAGCAGGTTGAAGGCGGTTGCGACAAATTGAGATCATCCGAAACGAAAGTCAGGAAATATATGAAAACCGGTACAGGTATATGGCTCGGTGAACTGGACTACAGTGTTCTGACGGGGATACACAGCGGTTTTGAATCTGTTAAAGGGCTTACAGGTCATGATACTCCTGAAGATATCCTGAGCGATGTTGCAAATGACATAATTAAAACTTCCGGCAGGGAATTTGAGGAATTCTTTAACGGATTTAAGGTTTCGGCAGGAGCTTCCGAAGTGATAATAGATAATGTGACAACTCCTGTCGATCTGGTTATTGCAGGAGGTTCAGTTGTAACAGCTCCCGGTTTCAGGATAGAGTGGATGATACTCAATGAAAAAGTTGAAGGTGCAGTCTCAGAAATATGGTCCGATGATCCCGGCGAGTTCACGGTAAAGGCGTATCTTTATGAAGAAAGTGCAGACACCCATTTTGTAACAGACTCGACAGCTGTGACATTTTACAGGATAGAGCAGGAAGGTGTAATAGATGTAAGCGATATGAGCGCTGACCTTTCATACTGGATATCCGACGGAGCAGTTGCGGTATTTGCCGCAGGAACTGAGATCACTAAAGGCGGAAACGCTGTGAATGAAATAGGATATAAACTCCTTTCAAGCGGTGGATCGAGCATTGTAAAAGTTGCGTTTACACCATCGGGAACGGTATTTGTGAACGATCCGATGTTCTTCATTATCGATCTCGGGCTGGTATTTTCAGGCGACCCGATAATGCTGGGAGTGGAAAGGACAGACGGAGCTGGCGGCATATCTGTTCTGAACCAGGCGAGCGGTGATCCGATAATGCTCACGGCAAGCGGTGATCCGATAATGTTCACGGCAAGCGGTGATCCTATAATGAACATAGCGAGCGGCGACCCGATAATGTACGGCAATATGTCAAATGTCCTTGTCACAGCCACGACACACTTCTCAGACTTCAAAGTGAAACTGAAGAGTATTCCTGTCAATACAGCTAAGATACTTGACGGCTGGACCGGAGAGAATTTCGCAGCAGGTTCCCCGTTCCTTTTCATATCTGAATCCATAACCAAATATAAAACTCCGGACCCCGCCGTTCTTGCAAAGTTCTTTTTGAACCGCGGATCGGCAGCTCAGATAGAAGGTGATGTGGACAGACTTTTCAATATGATGGCCGGGAATGTAAGGAATTTCCACATATTCGAGAATTATTTCTACATTGATTCAATGATAAAAAGGTTCAAGGCGAGAAAGGCCGGTGCTGAGAGTGAGAAATATGCGGCAGTTTACAAGGGCTTTGATATCAGAAATGTCATATATGAGCTTTACATCGGACAGATGTCGCCTGTCAGAGCTGTATCTGTGGACGGACTCTTTGACAGATCTCTCGCTCCTGAGACATTTAAGATCATGAAAACTGATGATATGCCCGATATCAGGACTTTAGCGATACAGGCGCTTCTCAAAACTGATGAATCCAATTTCGGAAGAAATATGGTTGTCACCAAGGATGACGCGCTCGACCTTTTGAATTTCATAACTCTTTCGGGAGGTCCTGATTTCGGAGTTCTCAACGGTGTCCTTTCACCTGACACTGTAATCTGTACATGGCTGACGGGCAATAGCCTGACCGCATGCAAAACGGCTCCTTCAGTATTCTCGGTGAACAGTGACGGCAGAGTTGAGATAGATGGAGTCGAAGTTACTGAAACACAGATAGATGTGACATTCTCGATCAGGTTCAAAGAGCTTCCCGAAATGTCCGCTGAACGGAAACACAACCTTTTCAGAACGCTTTATCTGATAATGAGATATGCATCCAATCTTTACGAGAACGGTCCTGCCGTGACAAAACTTAGTGACGGTATAAAGGAAGCTGTTTTCAGGATGTTTGACGGCATGGAAACAGGAGAAAAAGCGATCAAGCTTGCTGATTCTGTCGATAATTCCTATAAGACAGTTTCGGTAGTGGACGGCGGAGCAAACACAGAAGTTCCGATATTCACAAGCGTTCTCGATCTTCTTGGAAAGGTGAGAGTCGAAGTTCCGGCCGGACTCGAAACGACAGATGTGATAAACAGCATCACAGTCAGAATAGGCGGCCACGGCTACACCATGGACACAGGCGCAGGAGACGAAAGACCGGTATATGAGATAAATGGCGATATGGGATATAAGACATTCTCTTTGAAAGATGTTGATTATTCCGGTTTCCCTGAAAGTCAGACAGGTGGACAGTCAACAGATCTTGCCGGCCTTTTTGAAGGTGAGGATGTGAATGCTTTCGGGGACTGTTTTGCCGATGTTTCAATAATACTCGTTTCAACTGTCGGAGGGAATAAACACATCAGGACGAAGAACTACAGGATAAATGTAGGTTCTCTTCAGGATGCTGAATCTTATGCGGGGACAGTTTCTAACGGTCCTGCGAACGGCGAGATCCGTGTCATGCTTGTCGATGAGACATGGCAGTCGATCAAAGTCAATAACGGCGGTATAGTAATAATGCCGGGCAACATGGTCATCAACAGCAGGGGAGGTTCGGAACTTGTTGCATCGAACCTTAAGCCGGCTGTATATGTCATTGAAGGTTTTGCGGAAGGTTTCTATCCTGTAAAACAGTCTGTAGTTCTGAATAAAGGAGGATCAGAGGCTGTCACATTGCAGCTTGCCTCAGTTGTTGCGGGCACAGATACGGGGGCGGTCAGCATATCATTCAACAAGAGGACGACCGGAGGCGGAAGCACGAGCCTCACAAGTTCCGAACTGATAAATGTCTTTATTGTCGATCAGAACTCAAAGATCGTGAAGGAGTTCAAGAACATTGACGGGTCTTCAAGTCTGAATGTGACCGGACTGAAATACGGACAGTACACGCTCAAGATAGCTTCGGATTATTTCTACACAATGCTTAAGAGCCTTCTTATAAAACAGACCTCTTTTGAAATATTCCTTACTCTTGAGACGAAAAATGTGTGCGGCAACAAGATAGTCGAAGAAGGAGAGGATTGCGATAACGGCTACATGACAAGCGGTCCCGGTGTCAGATGCGGCGATGTCTATTCAGATGCATTGTTCCCTGACAACTACATGCAGTGTGACTATTCATGTAAATACATGAGCGATGTGTGTTACAATCCAGCGTAAAAATATCACTGGGAGATATCTAAGGATTCTTGAATTAATCGTCTCAATCTGATAATATCAAGCCCTAATGGTTTTTTGAGGTTTACATGACAATTTCGAGATTCATTTCATCGTTGATGGTGCTGATCGCTGCTGTTTCCTGCGGAACAGCGGAGAATACTTCACGCGGTGAAGATGTAATGCTTAAAAGTTCGACATCTTCCAGACCGGCATGGGTCAATTCTGCAGGAGCGGTAAAAGGTTCCGGAGAGGTGCGTTTTGTCGGCAGATCGTCAGGGGCAAAAAGCGAGGCTGATGCAGTACAGCTTGCTACAAATGATGCTTTTGCCAAGCTCAGCAGTCATTTCGGTGTCTCTGTCAAAAGCGATTTCATATCATCAGAACAGGAGACAGACGGCAACTACACATACAGCATAGGCCTTCAGAGCAAGGTTACAGGCTCGAAAATAACGGTAAAGAACTATATCGTTTCAGGTTCTTACATCGAACAGTGGCAGAGGTCCGGAAGAGAGTACGATGCTTTTGTCATGATAACAGTTCCCGATTCCGAGATAGCGAGGATAAGGGTTGAAGTGGAAGGAACGGGATCGTGGCATGTCGATTGTAAAAGCGGGGAAGCTGTGGCAAAGACAAAGGAGCTTATGCAGGTTCTCAATGAGAAAAGGGGAATAAAGTTCAAGCCTGCACAGTCTGCTGAAAATTCCGATGCCGGTTTTGAAAAACTTCAGACCGCCTATCATCTTTCGGTAAAATGCGAAATAGGGAAGACCGCTGAATATGACGGCGAGTTCTACACGAATCTCAGGACCACTGTCGAACTGATATCTCTTCTTGACGGAAAAGTGATCGAAAGCTGGAATGCCGATGTCAAGGGAGGAGCGTTCTCAAAAGAGGATTCTCTGATAAAAGCGGTCGAGGATTCGTTCAAACAGATAACCGGTTCTGTCAGATAGAGGTTGTTCATGAAATATTTCATAACTTTATTTTTTTCAATTGTTCTTTTTATCACGCTTTCCGCCCAGCAGGCTCCTTCAAAACAGCCTGAAATGCCTGTCCCGCCATCCGTCACTCTGCCTGACAACTATGAAGCGCTTGTAAAAAGTTCAACAGGCAACTGGATGGAGAAAAGGATAAATGAAATAGTGGGTATGGCTGTATCTCAGAACACTGTTGTCATAGAAAAGATAAATGACATGTTCTTTCTTCAGGCCGTTCCGAACTATGCCTATGCAGATGAATCAGGTGAAGAGCGGCTCGGTGAGGACCTGATGAGAATACTTCAGGCTAATAAGTTCGAGGCTCCGAGGTCTGCGCAATTCATGAACCTTGATTACTCACAACTTGTTGAAATGAAGCTTCCTTTCAAGAAAAGGCTCATTGATTCAATGATCATCGGTGCCGACAAGTTCAAACTTTCGATAAGTATTACATTCTTTGCAAATATGAATGCGATAACAAATGCGGTCTTTAATTCGCTCAGCAACAGCAAAGAGTTCACACCGGTATACAACAGCACTGAAAAATATTACCGGACCAGGTTCGGTAATTCAAAGCTTCTCTATCTTATCAGAGTACCGAATCTGGTATATGAAATAGTATATACCGGAGACATGTTCGAGACAGTGATGGCCGCTAAAGTCAAAGAAGCTGTTTTTCTGAACTCGGCTTTGAAAGATTTCGAGCCAATGATCGAAAAGGACAAGGCATTGAGCTTTGACGGAAGATATATAAAAGGTGCTGACATAATGATAGATATGTGGTTTATGGCCGAAAATACCGGATTCAGTATTGAAAAGGCCAGAGCAGTTCTTTCCAAAGCATTGAAACATGAGGCTGTAAAGGTCTCAGGAAGTGAAAAGTAGATGGATGTCACCTGCCGGCATTGCGGATATATAAACAACAATCACTTTTTCTGCTCAGGATGCGGGCGGGAGCTTAAGTTCGAAAGTAAACCGGAATTTGAAAAGCTTCCTGAAAATTCAACAATATTCCTCAACGAAGTGAAAAAAACGATAGATAGACTTTTCCATGAAGAGACTGCGATTCAGTCGCTTGAAGTTACCAAAGTGGGATTGAGCATTTCTGATATAGCCAGAGAAAGCGGAGTGATGATAATAGACGGAGGGCAGTGGAAAGAACCCGATAGAAAAATGCGCATCAGCTGTTTCTATGCTGATATATCTCTGACCTATATTCTTGCTCTTTTTCTTTCCATTCTTGCGGCAGTAGTCGGGTCGGCAGGTACTGATATCCTTGTTAAAATGTTCTTTTCGAGCTATATTTTCTGTGCGTTCATGCTATGGTTCATATTTCCGTTCATGTCAGATCTCACAGCATTTTCATTCATAGGGTACAGATGCGGGATTTTCAAAGACGGACAGGTTTCTGTCAGGGGGAATGTGACAGCTCTGATGATACTTTTTGTCGTTGTTGTTTTCTATTCGTTCCCGCCATTTTTTCTGGTAGAGTACATTGTTGCAACGAGGTTCGAAAAATATGTTCCGGCTGCACAGAAAGCGGCTGGAGTCGATTATCTACTTAAAATCGGAGGTGAGTAAATGAAAAGAATACTGTCAGCTATTGCAATGCTTATTGCAGTTTTTGCGTTGTCTTCCTGCGGCATTAATAAAGAGGTGCATCAGAAGGCGCTGAGCGATCTTGCGACAGCCCAGAAGAACTATAAAGATCAGAAGGGCGTAAATGACATGCTCAAAAAAGAGAATGACAAGCTTGCAAAGGAGCTTGAAGCCCTGAAGAAGGACATGCTCGTCGTGATCGATGAGAAAATGGCAATGAACAGGGAGATAGCAGATCTCAAACAGAGAAATCTCGATTCCACTGATATGATAGATGCGCTTGTGCTCCAGCTTAGGCAGAAAGGTGCATCACTTGAGGACATGGAGTCAAAAAAGAACGATCTTGATGCACAGCGTGAAAAGATGCTTGCGGAAAGGGACAGGCTTTTGAAAGAACAGGACAATCTTAAAGGCGAGCTTGAACAGGTCAGAAAAATGAAAGAGGCCGCAGAGAAACGGAACGCCGAATACCAGAAGCTGATGGCTAAGCTCAAAAGCATGATCGATGCAGGAAAACTGTCGGTCAACATCAGAAAAGGCAGAATGATAGTGTCATTAAGCAGTGACATACTCTTTCCGTCAGGCAAGACCACGCTTACCGATGAAGGAAGGTCAGCTCTGGCGGAACTTTCCGAGACTCTGAAGACACTCGAGGACAGATCGTTCCTCGTTGTGGGGCACAGTGATTCGACTCCGATAAAAACCACCAGATTTCCTTCGAACTGGGAGCTTTCATCTCAGAGGGCGATAGAGGTGGCAAGGCTCATGATCGAGAACGGTGTCAAACCTGAGATGCTTTCAGCTGCAGGACAGGCCGAATTCGATGCGATAGCAGAAAATGACACTCCTGAGAACAAGGCTAAGAACAGAAGAGTTGAAATAATATTCCTTCCGAAAATTGAAGAACTTCCGGGATTTACGCAGTAGGAGATAGTTATGCACAAAACGGTTGTCAAGTCCATCTACAGAGAAACAGAATCATTTATGGGAAAAACAGTTGAACTTTCAGGCTGGGTCAAGACCATCAGGGCGAGCAACGCTTTCGGTTTCATCGAACTGAACGACGGTTCTTTCTTTAAGAACATTCAGATAGTTTTCGAGTCTGTCCTTCCTAATTTCAAGGATGTCGCAAAGCTCGGAACAGGCTCATCGGTAAAGGTTACAGGAGTAGTTACAAAAAGTGAAGGCGATAAACAGCCTTTTGAAATAAAAGCGTCTCAGGTTGATATCGTCGGTACAAGTGACGAGGATTTTCCTCTTCAGAAAAAAAGGCACACATTTGAGTATTTGAGGACAATAGCTCATTTGAGACCCAGAGCAAATACTTTCAATGCGGTGTTCAGGATCAGAAGCCTTGTGGCGCATGCCATCCACTCATTTTTTCAGGAAAAAGGTTTCGTTTATGTCCACACTCCGATCATAACGGGAAGCGACTGCGAAGGTGCGGGTGAGATGTTCAGGGTCACGACACTCGATCTGAACGACCTGCCCAGGAATGAACAGGGCAGGATAGATTATTCGCAGGATTTTTTCGGACATGAGACCAATCTTACGGTTTCGGGACAGCTTGCAGTGGAGAACTACTGCGCCGCTTTCAGGAATGTCTATACTTTCGGACCCACTTTCCGTGCCGAGAACTCAAACACGATGCGGCATGCGAGCGAATTCTGGATGATAGAGCCCGAGATAGCTTTTGCGGACATAAATGATGATATGCAGCTTGCCGAGGACATGATGAAATACATTATCAGCTATGTCCTTGAAAAAGCTCCTGAAGAGATGCAGTTCTTTAATGATATGATCGATAAGAATCTTCTGGAAAGGCTCAATTTTGTCATGAACTCAGATTTTGCAAGAGTTACATATACCGAAGCTGTGGAACTGCTTCAAAAGTCGGGAAAACAGTTCGAGTATCCGGTGAAGTGGGGGAATGACCTTCAAACCGAGCATGAAAGATATCTGACAGAAGAACTGATAAAAAAACCTGTTTTTGTCATCAATTACCCGAAAGAGATAAAAGCTTTCTACATGAGACTCAATGACGATGGAAAAACTGTAGCTGCAATGGATCTTCTTGTTCCGGGAGTCGGAGAGATAATCGGCGGAAGCCAGAGAGAAGAAAGATATGATGTACTTATTCAAAGAATTCAGGAGCTTGGACTCAAAAAAGAGGATTACTGGTGGTATCTTGATCTGCGCAGATACGGCACCAACCCGCATGCGGGGTTCGGACTGGGTTTTGAACGGGCGATCATGTACATTACCGGAATGCAGAACATCCGTGATGTAATTCCGTTCCCGAGAACTCCTAAAAATGCAGAATTCTAAAGATAAACCCTCATCCCGTCCTTCTCCCTGCAAAGGAGAAGGTGTAAAAGAAAAAATTAAAAAAAACCTCTCCTTACTTGTAGGGAGAGGTCGATCTGAGAAAGATCGAAGGTCGGGTGAGGGTATCCTTATCGCATGTTCCGGCGGTATTGATTCTCTGGCTCTTCTTTACAGCATGAGCGAACTCAAAGATGAACTCAGTCTGAAACTTGGTGTCTGTTATGTCGATCATAAGGCAAGACCTGAATCGGCGATGGAGGCAAAATTCGTTGACAAAATTTGTCAGGACCTCCAAGTTCCCTTTTTTCCGGCTGAATTCAATGACGATTTCTGGTCTGAGTCGAAAAGTAATTTTGAGGAAAAAGCACGCAAGGAGAGGTACAGACTGCTTGTGGAAGAAGCAATTAACAATAATTTCAGCTACATAGCTACCGCTCATCATTCTGGCGATCAGGCGGAAACCATGCTTATGCGCATTCTTGAAAGAGGAACGGGTTTGAAGGGATTGTGCGGGATAAGAGGTATTATAACTCACCCCATTCCTTTCGACCTTTCCCCCAGCCCCTTACCTAAAGGCAAGGGGAGTCTTTTAAATCCCTCGCCTTCAGGAGAGGGATCAAGGGAGAGGTTACTAACCATCATCCGTCCCATGCTGAATATTTCAAAAGATGAGATCATTGAATATATGGCTGACAGACAATATTTGTCAGACAGTACAAATAATGACACGGTCTATCTCAGAAATCTGTACCGCAAGGTCGTCATTCCGGCATTGAAAGAGGCTCTCCCAGGAGTGAATATCGAAAAACACTTGTCGGATCTGGCCGAAAATATCCAGAGAGAACAGTCGGTTATGGAAGATATTATGCGGGAGTTCTGGGGTTTTGTAGGGGCATACGGCGTATGCCCTGAGGGCGAATTCCATTCGCCCCTACAATTATCCCGTACCCTCATTGAATCAAAGAGCGATGATTTCTGGTTAACGGCGTTCAGTTATCTGTTTTCGTTTAACCCTCACCTCGCTCCTCTCCCTTTGAAAAAGGAGAGGAAGGGCCAAGGATTGTCCCATTCCACGCAGACGCTTATTGATATTGTGGCGTTTATCAGAAAGCGCGATCCGGGTGCTGCGTATTATAATCCTTATAAATTCCAAAGAGATAAAGAGGGTGTGCAACTCACCCCAGCCCCTCTCTTCCCAGAAAAGAGGGGTTAATACCGCTCTTCGTATAGGGTTGGCACGCTTTTTGCTCAATAGTCACCGTATGTGATTTTTGGCTTTTTAATAACTTGTCTCAAAGGAGAGAACAAATGAAAAAAGGATTTACACTTATCGAGCTCATGATTGTTATTGCAATTATCGGTATTCTTGCAGCAGTTGCTATCCCGATGTATGCTGACTACACAAAGAAAGCAAGAACATCAGAAGCTCCCGGCAACATGAAAGAAATCGCTAAAATGCAGATTGCTTTTAGAGAAGATCCTGCTGGTGGTGCAGGTACTTACGCTGACCAGTGCGGTTCATTAAAATGGAAGACAAACACAGGAAACATCGGTACTCAGACCAACATAACGACAGCTATTTCAACATTGGCTGGTAACGCTCCATACGCAAATGTTATGGGGCAGTACTACTACTACAACTGTGGCGGTCAGGCAGGATTCAATTCTGAACAATGCTCCAGCGCACTTGTCGGACCGGCAACGGCTCATGTATTGAAGGATAATGGCGGTGTTGATATTCAGCTTCCTGATGGTGAAAAAACCGGTATGTGCATGAACATACTTTTCAACATCACAAAATATAATTAATCCTTTAATATCAGTTGAAAATTCACGGGCACCCTCCGGGGTGCCTTTTTTTTTGCCTTAAATTCCTTCTCAGACCTCCTCAGACCTCACCCCGAACCCCTCTCCTGAAAGAGAGGGGCTTAAAGCTCCCCTTGCTTTTAGGTAAGGGGTCGGGGGAAAGGTCGGTATCTGGCAGCGGGATGAGTTGGTCTATTTATTGCAATAAAGGACGGTTTTGAATAATGTTTGATAACTCCCGGGCCTGATTCGGCCACGGGCTAAAATAACACCACCTTTCAGGCGGTTAAAGCGGACTGAAGGTTGCTTTCGACAGGCTCAAGACAGGTCGCGTTGTTTCAGCCCACGCCAAACTGGCTGGGTTGGTGGATTATTTGGAGAAATTATGACATACAAAAATATTATGAAAATACAATGTAAGGGCGAAAAATTTTTCGCCCCTACGATTTTAATAATCATAACTTTCCTCATTTATCTCAACTCCCTTCCCAACGATTTTATTTTTGATGATGTTCCTCTTGTTCAAAATTCACTGAATGTCATTAATATGGGGTTTTGGGATCTGATCACTTCATATAGACCTCTACGGTATTTATCCTATGCTTTTGACTACAGGGTTTTCGGCATGAATCCATGGGGATTCCGGCTTATGAACATTTTATATCATTCCCTGACAGTGGTATCTCTGTTCTGGATGCTGAAAGTTTTTGGTCTTTCAAAAAGAGCTGCTTTCATTTCAGCGCTTCTATTTGCGATTCACCCTGTAAATACTGATGCTGTAGCATATATATCAGGCAGAAGAGATGTCCTGATGGGGCTTTTCTATGTTCTGAGCGTAGGGTGGTTTATGAAGTTTTATAATGCAACTCAACCCCCCACCCCCCTTCTCTCTGAAGGAAAGAAGGGGGAGCACGAATCACCCCTCTTTTCTGCGAAGAGAGGGGCTGGGGGTGAGTTGAAAAGAAAGGGCAGAAACATGGTTCTGCCCCTACTGCTATCTTTAATATTCATGTTCTTTTCCATTTCATCCAAAGAGATGGGAGCGACAATTCCTTTGATATTCATTCTCTATATTTTTTATAAAGACGGTTCCAAACTACTTGAAAATAAATATGTCTATCTTTCTGTCATGTCCTTTCTTCTTCTGTTCACTTTTTTTGTTTTTATTACAATATCAGGTGGCGGTAGCGGACTTGTATCGCTGCATGGAATAGAATTTCATGGTAATTCTCCGGAAGTGCACTATCTGACTGCGGCAACGATATGGCTTCATTATCTTAAACTTACAGTCTTTCCATTAAAACTCATTCTTGATAATGCAAACTATCCTCTGGTTACAGAATGGAATTTTCTCGTGTTCTTCTCAGTTTTGTCAATATTTGTTTATGGATGGGTTGTGTGGAGGCTGGTAACTCAACCCCAACTCACCCCCGACCCCTCTCTTCAAAGAAAAGAGGGGTGTATAAATCTCTCCCTTTCCTTTTTTAAAGGGAAAGGGTCGGGGATAGGGTTCAAGCAAATAGCCTTTTTCCTTGTTTTCTTCGTAATTTCTCTTGCTCCGGTACTTCAGATAATACCGTTGCATGAGATAGTTGCAGTGCATTATCTGTATGTTCCGGTGATAGGGTTCTGTGCGGTGGTAGGGATGTTGGTTGATCTCACCATAAATCCATCTCAAACCTCACCCCGAACCCATCTCCTGAAAGAGAAGGGTTTAAAACTCCCCATTCCTTCAGGAAAGGGGCTGGGGGAAAGGTCAAAAGGGGCAGTGATAGGGCTTCTCCTCCTTCTCCTCGCATTTTTCTCCATCCGTACAATAACGCGTAATTTCGAAATGAAAGACCACTGGACTGTTTTCCATGCAGATGAAAAGTGGGCTCCGCTTTCGTTCAGGGGATATTTTACGCTTGGAGCTATATATGTTGACATGAAATTTCCTGATAAGGCGGCGGAATATTATGAAAAAGCTTATGCCACGGGATATTGGGATGGAACCCTTTTATCAAACAGTATCGGATTGAATATTGTCAAAGGAAATCATGAAACTGCAATTCAATTTTATGAAGAAATGGAGAAAAAAAAAGAATTTGTTTCTAATTCCGGCACATTGAATATTGCTGTTCTTTATATGCTTAAAGGTGAGTGTAATAAAGCGGTACAGCTTGCAACATGTTTTATTCCGCTTTCAAATCAGGCAAAACGGATAGAGCTTGTAAAGAAATGCAGGGAATATGAGTTCGAAAAATATGACATGAATAATGTTCAGGATATGTATAACAAGCAGCTACAAATGAAAAAACTGGGGTTGGAGATTGAAAGAAAGCCGTAT
>JAKLDO010000055.1 GCA_022703485.1 bacterium | reverse complement strand
AGCATTGTCTGAATCTGTAAGGTCTCCCAGAACACCTTCAAGCCATTTTGCAACCTTGTCCTTATGGCTCACATCATTTTTATACGCCCAGTGTGATGCATTGCCTTCTCTGGCGATTCTATCCATCTCCTTTGAGCGTATCTGCACTTCAATGAAGTATTCTCTGTATCTGACAACGGTGTGTATGGACATATATCCGTTCTCTTTCGGCCGTGAGATATAGTCCTTGAAATACTTATTTACAATGGTGAATTCATGGAAAGAGTGTATGGCGGCCATTGCAAGGTAGCAGTCGTCCTTGTTGGCGGAATCAAGTATAACTCTGACCCCTAGAATGTCATGAAGGCTCGATATCTCAAGATTTTTCCTGAGCGTCTTTTTGTATATGGAATAGTAAGACTTCGCCCGGCCGTAGATGTCACAGACCCTTTCTGAAAGTTCAGGGGATTTGGAGTCTATGGCCTCACCGACCTTCTGTATGAGATGGTTTAATATGTCTGAGATGTTCGGGTATTTAGAATCTATGAACTGGTCGATGGAAGTCCATTCATCGTTCATTGCGAAATAGAAGGACAGAGCCTCCAGCTCCTCTTTGAGCCAGTACGCCCCGAGTCTGTGAGCGAGCGGTGCGTAGAACCTGAGAGTCTCATTTGCGATTCTTTTCTGTTTCTCTTCAGGCATTGCATCAAGAGTCTGCATATTGTGAAGCCTGTCGAGAAGCTTTATAAGTATTATCCTCGTATCGTCTCTTGCAAAGGTTATCAGCTTTTTAAACGCGATAGCCTGTTTTTCCTCCTGCGCAAGTTTCATCTCGGTCAGCTTTGTGACACCGTCAACGAGATTTGCGACTGTCTTTCCGAAAATGGTCTCGATCTCTTTTGTGGTGGTTGTAGTATCTTCAACGGTATCATGCAGCAGACCTACAATGACGCAGTCAGGGTCCATTCCCATTTTTGCAAGATAGTATGCTACGGTCAGCGGGTGTACGATGTAAGGCTCTCCGTTCTTTCTAAGGACTCCTTCGTGGGCTGAAGATGCGATGGCGATCGCTTTCTGTATCTTTTCAAGTGACAGCTGAGGGTCGAGTCCTGATGCCTTGTCAAAGTGCTCATTGACCGCATCGATTATATGGTTAGGGCGGATAACTCTGTCAGTTCTGATATAAGGGTCCCTTTTCAATATGAGTCGCAGTTTTGATCTTTCCATGTTTATTCCGTGAGCTTTGAGATCGTTTCAATGTTATTGAGAACAGATGCCGCGGTGTGGCTTCTTATTATTGCACAGAGAAGGTTTGTCGCCCTGTCGACATCATCATTGACCACAATAAAGTGATAGTTTGTGAAATAAGTAATCTCTCTTTTTGCATTATGAAGTCTCTTCCTTACGATCTCTTCATCGTCTGTTGCCCTGCCGCGGAGTCTTTTTTCAAGCTCCTCCATCGAGGGAGGCAGAATGAAAATTAGAACAGCTTCGTGTTCAAAAGCCTTCCTGATGTTTATAGCACCCTGATAATCTATGTCACAGATCACATGTTTTCCCTGTGATATCATGTTCCTGAGGAAGTCCAGAGGTGTTCCGTAGTAGTTGCCGTGGACTTCGGCCCATTCTGCAAAGAGTCCCGCATCCCTTTTTTTCATGAACTCTTCAACGGACATGAAAAAATAATCCTTTCCGTCGATTTCACCGCTACGGGGTTTTCTTGTTGTTGCAGATATTGATTCAGCAAGTAATGGGAATTCCTTTTTGATGTGGGATACATTTTTGAGGTTGTTCACAAGTGTTGTCTTGCCCGCTCCTGACGGTGCTGACAGTACAAATATCTTTCCGTGTAACAGGTGTTCTTCAACTTTCAATCCAGACTCCCGAAAAAACAGTTAAGGAATATAACGAATTTGGATTATACTTTAGTTTTTTTTCTATTTCAACTTGATTTTAATACATAAAATTAAAGCCGAAAATATTGTATCAAAACGAGTTTGAAGTATATTATTGAGGATTTTTGAAAACACTGGAGGAAAATATGTCTGCCGGAACCTTTGCAAAAACCCTGATAGCGCTGGCGTTTCTAATAATGTACTCTTCTGTCTGCGCTGAAACACTTGTTGTAATGGACATTTCCGATAAGACGGGAAAGATCAGCCCTGATCTCATCAAAGGTTCAAAAGAATATGTCATTCAGCTTCTTAACAGCGTCGGAAAGTACAGCGTCATACCTGATGCTCAGGTCGTTGATGCGAGAAAAAGGTCCAAAGAATGGACTGAATGTGTCCAGATGGACTGTCAGATCGAGATAGCCAAGGCTTTCCAGGCTGACATAATCGTTGTTCCGACTGTTGAATATTTCGCCGGCATCTACACACTCACCATAAACTACATTTTTGTCGAAGGAAAAAGAAAGACAGAGGCCGGAGCTACCGATTTCAACGGAACTGCCGCCGGAATGAAGAAAGCCCTTGAGACCGTGGTGTCGATGATCCACGGAAAGAAGATCGCCGCCCCCTCGGTCGTTGTAGAGCAGAACAAGGAACTCGAAAAGTACAAGGCTGAAAATTTCAAGGAAAAGGAAAAACCCGAATATGTGGTGCCGGCGGAACCTTCTGTGATCCCGATCCCTCAGGCCGCGCTTCCCGGATCTGCCGAGTTCTCATCCGCTCATCAGGGTGTGAAGGTTACAGTAGACATATCATCTCCGAAACCAGCATCATGCATGGTGCCTTGTAAAATAAAGGACCTCGATCCTGGAATGCATTCAGTCAGATATGAATTGAACGGTTTCACGACAAAGGATGAGACCATAGAGATAAAGCAGAGCGAAAATATCAAAAAGACAGTGGCACTTGTTCCCGTAATAAAGAGCCTCGAGGAGGTTAACAACGAACTGATACAGGCTGCAAAGGAAGGCAAGATGAAACTTGTCAAGGAGCTTCTTGACAACGGAGCCAGCATAAACTATCACGACGCTGCAGGACTGAGTCCGCTTCTTATTGCAACGCTGAGCGGCAACCGTGAAATGGCGGGATACCTGACTGGACGCGGTGCAAGGTTCTCATCGGTCGAGGTTGCAACGCTTATGCTTGTTGCTGTTGAAAGGAACGATGTCTGGATCGCTTCTCTCATCACAAAGCAGAGGACAGACCTTAACCTTACTTTTGATAACGGACAGACGATACTCTGGTATGCTTCAAAGAAAGGGGCCTGGGATGTCTTTGATGTTTTCGTAAAAGGCGGAGTTAATGTCAATATCAAAGATTCAAGCGGACACACCATATTTTCATATGCGATGGACAGCGGGCAGGCTCAGGTGGTGGAAAGACTTAACAAACTGGGTGTAGCCGCCGCTGGGTCAGATACGGAAAAGCTTGTAAAACAGGCTGTTGTCAACGAGGATATAGACCGTCTTAATGCGCTTCTGATGCTCAGACCGAATGTTAACAAGGTTTACGAGGACGGGCTCACACTGCTGTGGTATTCAGCGGTTAAAAAGAGACCGGATATCGCGAATTTTCTGCTCAAAGCCGGTGCAAAAGCGGATGTGGTCGATAAGACAGGCAGAAGTCTTATGATGTACTGCATTGAAACAAGGCGTTACGAGATAGCCAGACTTCTCAAGACTTTCGGTGCAGGCATAAAGAACAGCGAAGGCATACATCTTCTCCAGAAAGGGCTTGTCATAGGTGACAGCCAGCTTGTCAACCTTCTGGTACAGCTCAATGTAAATGTCAATTTAAAGTTCGATGACGGTCTCAGCGCCATCTGGATCGCGGCATTTACCAACAACAAGGAGATGGTCGAGGTGCTTGCCGAGGCAGGTGCCAATCTCAATACAAAGGATAAACAGGGCCGCACGGTGCTTATGTGGTGTGTCGAAAATGACAGAAAAGACATAGCCAACATTCTAATCACAAAAGGTGCTAATATAAACCTTATGGATGATAAAAAGAGAACAGCTCTGATATCGGCGGTGCTTGCCGACAAGACCAAAATGGTGCACATGCTGGTAAAGAACGGCGCTCAGATAGATTTGAAGGATGCTGAAGGTAATTCACCGATACTTATAGCCACTGCACGCGGAAATCAGGGCCTTGTACAGCTTTTCATAGAGAACGGCGCTTTCATAAATACGGCTGACATGATGGGAAATACTCCGCTTCTTATAGCTCTTGCAAAGAATTATGAAGATATAGCTATGATGCTTTTTGACAAGGGTGCCGATATAAACAAGGCGAATGAAAAAGGTGAGACCCCTCTGATCGTCGTGTCAGACAAAGGTAACATGAGGTTCGTGAAGATGCTTGTCGACAGGAACGCCGATATAAACGCACAGGATAAGAATGGTGACCCGGCCCTCATTCATGCAAAGAGAGAGAACAGGAGAGAGGTGGTTTACTATCTCCTTACAAAAGGGGCTGTGATCGAGAAGAGGTCTGAGCAGGATGAGCTTATGGCTTTCGGAACGCTTAACAGCTATCACGACATAATAACAAATCTCATTGAAAGAAAAATATCTGTGAACCGCCGCTTTACCGACGGTCTTTTCCCCCTTTATTACGCTGTCCGCAACGGAGATCTCAAGATGATAGATCTGCTCATTACCGCAGAGGCCGATCTTGAGGCGAGAAGCAAAGACGGCGAAACGGTTCTTCTGTATGCCGCGGCCAAAAGAGAGGAGCATGTCGTTGTAGGTCTTATAAACAAAGGTGCCAACATCAGCGTTACTGACAAACAGAAGAGCACGCCTCTCATGATAGTTGCCGGCAGAGGTTTTGCTGAAGCGGTCAAAGTCCTTATTTCTAAAAAAGCTGATGTAAATGCCAAGGATGATAAAGGCAGAACTGCGCTTGTCAGGGCGAAGTTCACCGGAAATTACAATATCGTCGACATGCTCAAGAGAGCCGGCGCATTCGAATGATGGAAAACTCATTCAATTCAACCGGCATTTCGCAAAACATGATAGATGCGCTCAAAAAGCAGAACATAACGGTTCCGACAAAAATACAGACAGTCTGCATTAAACCGCTTCTTGACGGAGATGATGTAATAGGCTGTTCTGAGACCGGAAGCGGTAAGACCCTTGCATATCTGCTTCCTCTTTTCATGAAGATCAATAAAGACGATATCTCGAATCAGGCCGTGATAGTTTCTCCCACCCATGAACTCGCAATACAGATATTCAAGGTGATAGAAAAGCTCAGTGCCGATTCCGGTGCCGGTATTACCTCAGCTCAGTGCATTGGCGGGGCGAATATAATGCGGCAGATCGATAAACTTAAGAAAAAGCCGCATATAATAGTCGGAACGGCAGGAAGGATACTGGAACTGATAGACAAAGGAAAAATATCAGCAGAGATATCGACTCTCATAATCGATGAAGCTGACAAGATGCTTGATGACATGAATTTTGACATGCTATTGAAGCTTGTTAAAAAATTGAAGAGGACAAACCGTCAGACAGTCCTTTTCTCAGCTTCGATAAACAAAGACACAGTAAAAAGGGCACAAACGATAACAAAAGATGCTCAATTCATAAGAACCTCACAGGCTCCTGTCATAAATCCTGACATAGTTCACTGTTATATCGAGTGCGATCAGAGGGACAAAATAACAGTGCTGAGAAAGATCTACGCAGCTTTGGAAGGCAGAGCCCTTGTTTTCATAAATGCTGACAATAATGTAGCTGAACTTGCCGGAAAACTTTCATTCCATAAGTTAAAGGTGGAAGCTCTTCACGGCAGATTTAAAAAATTTGAAAGAAAACAGGCACTTGAGAATTTCAGGAAGGGCGCTTCGAGATTCCTTATAAGTTCTGACATTGCGGCGAGGGGTCTTGACATAAGGGATGTAGACATGGTCATCAACCTCGACATTCCTGAGATCGAGCTTGACTATCTTCACAGGTCGGGCCGTACTGCAAGGGCCGGATCAAAAGGCGTTGCGATCTCGATAGTGACCCCTTTTGAGCAGAAAGTGCTTCTGAAATATTCGAAAAGCTTCAAGTTTGACCTGCTAAAGGCTTCAATCACGAAAGGAATCTTTAAAATACACTGATCCTTCTTGACATCCCGGTCACTCAATAGTATTTTGGTGTGAAAACTATTAACTATTCATGGATAGAAAAATGAAACGGAAGTCATTAATATTTTTGATAATAATAGTAATATTCCTTTTATTGAGCTGTTGTACTCCAAAAAACAATGGCGGAAATGATACAGATTCCTTGGATAGTGGAAACGATGCGGATATTGAAGAAATTGAAATCCGGAATAAAACATGGTCAAAAATTTCAGCAGGTTCCAACTATGCCTGTGCCATTGACAGTGAAGGATCGATTTACTGCTGGGGTGGAAATTATGACAGTTTTGTTCCTGTGTCCATTGATAAACGCGGCATTTTGAAAGATAAGGAAATTATATCTGTAAGTTCAGGAAACACTGCCGCCTGCGTCCTTGATACTGAAGGTGCTGTTTACTGCTGGGGCAGAAACGGATCAGGGGAGCTTGGAGACGGCAAAATCTCTGACAGCTCTGTTCCCGTGGAAGTAGATAGAAGCGGTGTTCTGAAAAACAAAAAAATAGTTTTTATAAGTGCGGGAGGGGGATATTTCGATGCAGATTCAGGAGAAATATCACACACCTGCGCCATTGATATTGAAGGAACTGCATATTGCTGGGGCGGAAACGGGATCGGACAGCTTGGAAACGATACGCAGTCTGACAGTTCTGTACCTGTAAAAGTTGATAAGACGGGAGTCCTTAGCGGCAGAAAACTTAATTCAATAAGTGCAGGGGCATTTCACACCTGTGCAATTGATACAGAAGGTAAAGCCTATTGCTGGGGATGGAACGGATATGGACAGCTCGGGGTTGAAACAGAGACAGAGACGGATTTCAGCAGTGTTCCGGTAAGTGTTGATACAGCTGGAATAATGAATGGAAGGAAACTTGTATTCATAAGTGCAGGAACTTTTCACACCTGTGCAATTGATATTGAAGGAGTTGTTTATTGCTGGGGCTATTACATTTATCTGGGAAATGGAGATTTGACCCCTGCAGATATTGATGATGTACTTCTTCCTGTCAAAGTTGATATAAGCGGAGTTTTGAAAGATAAAAAACTTGTTGCTGTAGATACAGATGATTCTCACACCTGTGCAATTGACAACGAAGGAAAAGCCTACTGCTGGGGTGATGGAAGGAGCGGGCAGTTGGGAGACGGAACAGAGTGGACTGTTATCAGTGAAGACAGGTTTCTGCCGGTTGAAGTTAATGTTGACGGGGTTTTAAAAGGTAAAAAGCTTGTCTCTATAGCCGTTGGAGATGAATTCAGCTGCTCTCTTGACAGTGACGGGAGCGCCTACTGCTGGGGAGACGGAGAAAATGGTCAATTTGGAAATGGAGTGGAGAGGTATAGTTCTGTTCCTGTAATGGTTGAAAAGAACGGAGTTTTAAAAGGTAAAAAACTGATTTCTATAGCAACCGGGGATTCTCATACCTGTACAGTTGATAGTGAAGGGAAAGCTTACTGCTGGGGATATAACGCCGGAGGGCAGCTTGGCTATGGGTTCGGATGGGACAGCAGCTTTCTGCCTCTGAGTGTAGATGACAGTGCTTTGAAAAACAAAGAATTCCTTGAAATAGACGCTGGAATTGTACACACATGTGCTTTAGACAGTGAAAATAAGGTCTATTGCTGGGGGTATAACTATTATGGTCAGCTCGGAAACGGTTCTGCTGCGATTGAAGATGAATCTTACGATCTTCCAGAGGATGCCTATATCTCTTTTTCGCCTTCTGAGGTCGATGCAAGCGGAAAGTTGAACGGTAAAAAAATTGTTTCCATAAATACGGGAGATTATCACACCTGTGTAATTGATAGTGATGGTGCTGCTTACTGCTGGGGATGCAATGAATACGGTCAATTGGGAAATGGAGGTTCGGCAGATCATTATACACTCCCTGAGAGCGTTGTTACAACCGGAGCAATAAACGGCAGAGAACTTGTTTCTATAAGTGCCGGAGTTAATCACACCTGTGCAGTTGATAAAGAAGGATCAGTTTACTGCTGGGGTGAAAACAGCAATGGACAGCTTGGAGATGGAACACGGTCGGAGAGTCGCATTCCCGTGAAAGTGGATGAGTCCGGAGTGATGAATGGACGGGAGCTGATTTCTGTAAGTGCCGGTGGCTTTCACTCTTGTGCGGTTGATGAAGAAGGATCAGTTTACTGTTGGGGAAACAATAATTATGGACAGCTTGGGGACGGCACCGCTGAAGACAGTGATGTTCCGGTACATGTTGACACAAAAGGAGTTTTGAAAAATAAAAAAATCATTGCTGTAAGTGCTGGATATTACAGCACTTGTGCAGTTGATAGTGAAGGTAAAGCCTATTGCTGGGGATATGAAAATCATGGACAGATTGAAGAAACGGCGGAGCCTGATTTCAGCAATATTCCAACCAGTGTTGACACAACGGGAGTAATGAGTGGTAAAAAAATAGTGTCAATTGCTGCCGGATGCGAACATTCCTGTGCAGTTGATAGTGAAGGTTCTGCATACTGCTGGGGAGTTAGGGAAGATGGCCGTCTCGGAGACGGCAGATACTTTCAGAGCTTTGTTCCGGTAGAAGCAGCACAAAGTTATTAATTAATACTTGACTTTCTATCTATATTATAGTAAATTAGTATGAAAACTATGAATTGTTCTTGGGGGAACAGATGAAAGAAAGGATATTTAATTCAATGCTTGAACTTGTCGGTAAAACTCCTTTGGTCAGGCTTAACAAAATGAGTTCTGATTCCGGTGCTGAAGTAATTGCAAAACTTGAGTTCTTTAATCCCATGTCAAGTGTAAAGGACAGGATCGCACTTGCCATGATCGAAGATGGTGAAAAAAGGGGTGTGCTCAGCAAAAATGTGACGATCGTTGAGCCTACAAGCGGAAATACCGGTGTAGGACTGGCCTTTGTATGTGCTGTAAAAGGTTACAGACTGATCCTGACAATGCCTGAAACTATGAGCGTGGAAAGAAGAAAACTTCTGAAAATACTCGGTGCGGAACTGGTTCTCACTCCCGGCGATAAGGGGATGAGAGGTGCGGTCGACATGGCTGAAAAGCTTGCCGCGGAGAACGGATTCGTGATCTTGCAGCAGTTCGCAAATCCTGCAAATCCTGAAATTCACACAAGGACTACAGCGATCGAGATCATAAACGACTGCGGCGGAAAGATTGATTTCTTTGTCGCAGGAGTCGGTACCGGGGGAACAATAACAGGCACAGGAAAAGTATTGAAGGAGAAGTATCCTTCAGTAAAGATAATCGCTGTCGAGCCGGCCGATTCGCCTGTTCTTTCCGGAGGGAACCCCGGTCCTCATAAACTTCAGGGAATAGGTGCCGGTTTCGTGCCGGCAGTGCTGGATAGAACTGTTATTGATGAAATTGTGAAAGTGACAACTGATGAGGCTTTTTCCGAAGCGCGGAAAGCGGCGGTCGAAGAAGGTATTTTCTGCGGAATTTCAAGCGGAGCTGCTCTGAGCGCGGCAAGGCGTGTTGCAACAAGACCTGAAAACAAAGGTAAAAGAATAGTTGTGATCATTCCTGACACAGGAGAGAGGTATCTGTCAACAGCGCTTTTTGAGTGAGGAAGAATGAAAATATCAACTAAAATCAGATACGGCATGAGAGCGATGATCGAGCTTGCCAGAAGAAATAATGAAGCTCCTGTAATGCTTGGAATTATTGCAAAAAATCAGGATCTTAGCGAAAAATACCTTGAACAGCTTTTCACAATGCTCCGTAATGCAGGACTTGTCAAAAGCGAAAGAGGGAATAAAGGCGGTTATAGACTTGCAAGAAAGCCTGAAGAAATATCGGCTCTTGAAATTTTTGAAGCTCTGAACGGGCCGCTTGAGCTCGTGGAATGTGCAATGAACAGAAAATCATGTATAAGATCAGAAATTTGCAACACTGTCTCTCTCTGGACTGAACTGAATCAGAATATCAGAGGCATACTTGCATCCAGGGACCTTGCACAGATGGCAGGGAGCGGGACGGCTTTTCCAAGTTATGACATTTGATCAGGGAGATCTGTTTGATAAACGATATTTTAAAAAAGAACGAATTTACAAGGCCTGATATTGTCGCTCTGCTGTCGCTTGAAAAAAAAGAGGATGTAGAGGCGCTTTATGATGCCGCTTACCGTGAAAAGTTAAAGTACAGCGGAAAGATCGTCTATTTCAGGGGATTGATAGAATTCAGCAATATCTGCGTAAAAGACTGTTATTACTGCGGGATCCGCAAGTCAAATAAAAATGTTAAAAGATTTTTCTCGACAATGGACGAGATACTGGAAGCGGCGAATTTCGCCTATGAACAGAATTACGGTTCAATTGTCCTCCAGTCTGGGGAAAGAGAGGATGACGAGTTTGTAAAATTTGTTGAAAAGGCACTTCTTGAAATAAAAAAGATAGGTAACGGTGCTCTGGGAGTAACTTTGTCACTGGGTGAACAGACTGAGGAAGTGTATAAAAGATGGTTCGATGCCGGCGGACACAGGTATCTTCTGAGGATCGAGACATCGAACAGGGATCTTTACAGAAAACTTCACCCGGCTGATCACAGTTTCGATAGAAGGCTTGAATGTCTTAATGTGTTGAAAAAACTTGGCTATCAGGTGGGGACCGGTGTGATGACCGGGCTTTTGGGCCAGACACTTGAAGATCTTGCGGATGATATTCTGTTCTTTAAAGAAACTGGTGTTCACATGATCGGAATGGGTCCTTTCATTCCTCATCATGATACGCCGCTTGCAGGTTCAATTCCTGATTTCAGTAATAAAAAGGATGAACAGCTTGAGCTCGGACTGAAAATGATAGCCGCGGCAAGGCTGGTCCTTAAGAATGTGAATATCGCATCAACGACAGCTTTGCAGGCGCTTAGCGAGACAGGCCGTGAACTCGGACTTAAAGCAGGCGCGAACATAATAATGCCGAGCCTTACCGATATAAAATACCGTGCAGATTATCTCCTTTATGATAACAAACCGTGTGTCGGTGAAAGTGCCGGAATGTGCAGGGGATGCCTTGAAATGAGGGTTAAGTCGATCGGCGAGGAGATAGGTTACGGAAAATGGGGTGATGCCAAAATGGGTTGACTTTGTGTCAGTAAAACAGAACAAATGGGTTGACTTTGTGTTATTTTGATGCTATGTTTGGATTGACTTTATGTTTTTTAAGGAGTGGTAATTTTGTTTTTCAGGAATATTATCAATGAGTTAATTGATTGGTCAAAAAGCAGTTCCCGCAAACCACTGATTTTGCGAGGAGCAAGGCAGGTGGGAAAAACAACAGCAGTAAAGATGTTTGCTAAAGAATTTGACACCTTTATTTATCTTAATCTTGAGAAAAAAAGCGACCTTGAGATTTTTCAGATGAAACTTCCTGTCGAAAAACTGATGGATTATATTTTTCTGACGAAAAACAAATCTGCCGGAAATGGTAGAGTGCTTATTTTTATTGATGAAATCCAAAACAGTCCTGATGCCATTGCAATGCTCCGGTATTTTCATGAATCACTGCCAGAGTATTTTGTGATTGCCGCCGGGTCTCTGCTTGAGATCATTATGGCAAAAAATGAAATAAGTTTTCCTGTCGGAAGGGTTGAATACCGGTTTATGTATCCGTTCACTTTTGAAGAATTTCTAATTGCTTGCGGTAATGAGCAGGCGTTGAAATTATATAACACTATTCCATGCCCTGAGTTCGCAATTCCTAAGATTATGGAACTTTTTCACACATATTCAATGATCGGCGGTATGCCGGAAATTGTGGCGAAATATATTGAAACCGAAAATGTCTCTGACTTGAAAACGATCTACCAATCACTTTTTTTAAGCT
This sequence comes from bacterium, assembly GCA_022703485.1. Lineage (GTDB taxonomy): Bacteria > UBP6 > UBA1177 > UBA1177 > UBA1177 > JAKLDO01. Next base: position 9,267 of record JAKLDO010000055.1, on the reverse strand, counting down.
ATTTTGATGATGTTAAAAAATATGCGTCAGGAACAAAAGAGATAGAAGTCATCCGTCATGCGATCGAAAGTGCACCTTTTGAAGCCGGAAGCAGAATAAAGTTTCAGGGATTCGGGAATTCCAATTACCAGAGCAGAGAAATGGGCGAAGCACTGAGAACACTTTCAAGAGCAATGCTGATAAGTCTGATCTACCCTGTTACAGCATTTAATCCTCCGGCTATGCCTGACAGAAAGAAATCACCGAGACTTCATTTTCTTGACACTGGATTACTTAATTTTGCAACAAATGCCCAGCCCCATTTTTTCAAGTATGATGATCTGTGCAGTATCAACAAGGGGAAAATTGCTGAACACATTGTCGGGCAGGAGCTGATCGGAATTGATTCTGCATCTCCTTCAAATTACATGTTCTGGGTGAGAGAAAAAAAACAGTCAAATGCCGAGGTCGATTTTCTTGTTCAGCATCTTCACCGTTTTATACCAGTTGAAGTAAAATCAGGAGCAGAAGGAAAATTGAGATCTCTACACCTTTTTATGGAAAACAGCGATCATCCTTATGCCGTGAGGCTCTACAGCGGAAAAATGTCTGCAGAAGAGATCAGCACAAACTTAAATAAGAAATACAAACTTCTCAATCTTCCGTATTGTTTTGCCGGAAAAATAAATGATTACATTGATTGGTTTGTGAAGGGAAAAGGGGATGTTAAATGAATTCAATAAGATCAGTATTTAAAGCAGGTTACGGTCCTTCGAGCAGCCATACTATAGGTCCGGCGAGAGCGGCCGGCATATTTGCAAAGAGAAATCCTTATTCAACAAAGTTCCGCATGACACTTTACGGAAGTCTTGCTGCAACAGGGAAAGGTCACGGGACTGATTCAGCGGTAAAAAAAGCTCTGCATCCGGCTGAAGTATCTTTCATCTGGAAGGAGGATGTCACTCTGCCGCTTCATCCTAACGGCATGCTGTTCGAAGCTTTTGACAGTTCAGGCGGCATATCGGACAGATGGGAGGTATGCAGTATCGGAGGAGGGGACCTTAAGGACGGTTCGGGTCTTGTGGAAGCATTTCCGGGCTGTTACCATCATAATACGATGAGCCTGATAATGCAGGAAGTGAAAAGGGACGGGATCACACTGTGGGAATATGTTGAGATGTGTGAAGGCCGCGAAATATGGGACTATCTTGCAGATATCTGGTCTGTCATGGAAAGATCAATAAATTCAGGACTTAATGATGAAGGCGTGCTCCCCGGTATGATAAGGCTTCAGAAAAAAGCAGGGCTTTATCACACAAGGTCAAAGCAGTCATCCGGCATAACAAGGGATATGGGAGCGCTTTTTTCGTATGCTCTTGCGGTTTCGGAGCAGAATGCATCGAACGGTCTTGTTGTGACAGCACCTACTTGCGGTTCGGCCGGCGTTCTGCCTGCGGTACTTGCATTTTTAAAGAAAAAGGAGAAACTTCCGGTTGTAAAAGTGCTCAGAGGTCTTGCTGTTGCAGGTCTTATCGGAGCTTTGATAAAGGAGAACGCATCGATCTCAGGAGCTGAGGTGGGGTGTCAGGGCGAGATCGGAAGCGGTTGTGCAATGGCCGCAGCCGCTGCGACCCAGATCCTCGGCGGAACTCCTGCTCAAATTGAATATGCCGCTGAGATGGGGCTTGAACACAATCTCGGACTGACTTGCGATCCGGTTCTCGGATATGTTCAGATCCCCTGCATCGAAAGAAATGCTATAGCGGCAGGAAAGGCTATGGAATGTGCGATCTATGCACTTTTCTCTGACGGCGGACACAAGATAGACCTTGATGCGATAATCGAGACGATGAATGTGACGGGCCGCGATCTCCAGTCTGCATACAGAGAGACAGGGCGCGGCGGTATTGCAAGGATATGGACCGATTTTACAGGTGGCGGCGGAGATAAGAATGAATTTTGAAAAGCTTATTGAAAATGCAAAGAAAAAAGCGAAACCGTCAAAAGCGGAGGCGCTTGAATTTCTGAGTCTCGGAACTGAAAAGTTAGGAGATGTTCTTTTTCTGGGCGGGAAAATAAGAGATCATTTCAGGGGGAACTCGATCTCGACCTGCACGATAATAAACGCAAAAAGCGGAAAATGTTCCGAAGACTGCCGTTTCTGTGCCCAGAGTGCTCACCACAATTCAAATATCGAGACCTGGGAACTGAAGGAAAAAGAGGCGGTATCGGAGCATGCAAAGATAGATTCGGAGTTCGGCAGTTATTACGGGATAGTCACTTCAGGCAGAGGTCTGGATGGTGAGGATATCGACAAAGTTGCCGAAACCATTGAATATTTTAAGAAGACTGGAATCCCCCAGAAAGTATGCGGATCGCTGGGTATCCTGTCCTATGAAGACATGCTGAAGCTTAAAAAAGCGGGTCTTGTCAGGTACCATCACAATCTTGAAGTTTCAAAGAACTTTTTCCCGAAGCTCTGTACGACACACACTTGGGAGGAACGCAGGGAAACGATAGAATTTGCTAAAAAGGCAGGGCTGTCTCTTTGTGTGGGAGGTATTTTCGGAGTAGGGGAATCTGTTTCAGATAGAGCCGGCCTTCTTTTTGAGATAGCTGAATGCGATCCCGATTCGGTCCCGCTGAACTTTCTTGTACCGATCCCCGGCACACCGCTTGAACACCAGCCCCTTTTCCCACTTTTCGAAGCACTCAAAATAATCGCACTTGCAAGGCTCATCATGCCTGATAAAGACATCAAGATAGGCGGCGGCAGAGTCGAAATATTCAAGGAGAACCATGCGCTTCCGTTCCTTGCCGGAGCAAGCTCCATAATCACAGGACAGCTCCTAACAGTAAAAGGGATCACCCCTCAGGATGATATCAGACTCTTAAACTCTCTGGGATTGGTCAGAAACTGATTCAACTCCTTCTCCTTGTGAGGGAGAAGGTTTATCTTGAGCCCGTCGAAAGGGCGGGATGAGGGTTAAGCTTTTCTCCAGCCGTGTTTTTTAAGGAATTCATTTTTTAATAAGAGAAAGACTTGATTTTGTAAGTAAAAAGATGTATTATTCCTTACAGAATAGATTTGGGAAGTGGCATGAATACTCTTAGAAATAAAATAGTTAGCAGGATTTACGGTAACGGAAGGGGCTGGTGTTTCACAAGGAGCGATTTCCTTGACATTGCTTCTCCTGATGCAATTGATGTAAATCTACACCGTCTGAATAATGAGAGCATTATTATAAGAGCTTCAAGAGGTGTGTACTGCTACCCGAAACACAGCAAGCTTCTCAATGTTTTTTTAAGCCCTGATATTGATCAGATCGCCAGTGCCATTGCCAGAAAATTCAATTGGGAAATTCAGCCGACCGGAGATGCTGCATTAAATATTCTCGGTTTATCCAATCAGGTTCCGGGAAAATTTACTTACCTTTCAAACGGTCCTTCCAAAGAATACAAGATAGAGAACATAGATCTGATCTTTAAGCGGACTGCTTTGAAAAATTCAGGATTCAAGTATAGGAAAAGTTCGATAGTTTTTCAGGCATTAAAAGCGCTCGGAGAGAAAAATATTTCCGGTGATACAGTTAAGATAATAAGAGATTTTCTGACTTTAGACGAGAGAAAGAAGGTTCTCAAGGACACAGAAAAAACCACGGCATGGGTCTATGAAATAATAAAACATATATGTCAGGATTAAATAATGGAAAACATTATAAAACTAAGCAGCAAAGAAAGAAAAGAGATATTTCAGGAAGCGGCGGCAAGAAAGGGAATGACCTCAGTAATTATGGAAAAGGATTTCTGGGTATGCTGGGTACTTAAAAAGATTTTTGCAGATGAATATTTATCAAAAGTTCTGCTTTTCAAGGGCGGCACATCATTGTCCAAAGTTTTCAAGGTAATTGAACGGTTCTCCGAAGATATTGATCTGGTGCTAGACTGGAGAGTATTAACAGATGCCGATCCGACGGCTCATTTATCAGGAACTAAGCAGAAAGAGATAAACAAAGTCATTGATGAAAAAGCCGCTTTTTTTATTTCCGGTGAGTTGCTTGAAAAGATCAGCATTGCACTCAGCCCTGTATGTTCAGTAAATGCGGACGAAAAAGATCCGCACATTCTGCAAGTCGCTTATCCTGAATCTTTTTCAGATCAGTATATTGTGCCGAGAGTCAAACTTGAGATAGGTCCGCTGGCTTCGTGGGTTCCAAACGATAGATATGTCATAGTTCCTTATTTACACGATGTTTTTCCGGAATTTATCAAAAATCATAAATGCGGTTTGAAAGCGATCAAAGCGGAAAGAACCTTCTGGGAGAAAGTTACGATACTTCACCATGAAGCTCACCGTCCTGAAACCAGCACTGTTCCTTTAAGATACTCAAGACATTACTATGATCTGTTCATGTTAAGCCGCAGTGATATTAAAAATTCAGCTTTGAAAGATATTGAGTTGTTGAAAAATGTTGTGGAATTTAAAAAGAAATTCTATCCCAGAGGCTGGGCGAGATACGATCTGGCAGTTCCCGGAACAATGAAGCTTATTCCGCCTGACAATGTCTTAAAATTTCTGAGAACTGATTACAGAGAAATGCGAAATATGATATTCGGTGAATATCCTTCTTTTGAAAACATTATTCAAGGACTGACAATGCTTGAGAAGGAAATTAACTTATAACTGAGAACTAAGCTTTTTTTAATAAACACATATATCGCAATAAGAATAGGTTTTCGAGGTTTTGACTTTTTCTGTTCCAGTTTGATAAGACCAAAAGTAAACAGTGCGAGCAGGAAACCCAATCCGGGCATCCCGTAACTCAGTATTTCAGCATAGTTCATATATTATATCCTTATTAATTTTAGTTAAAAACTTCCATTTTTTCTGGGGGAAGGCCAATGCAACCTTTCCGGTCGCCGTGAACAGTGAAGGGTGACGAGTGATGAATGCATTAGTTACTGGCAGGTTTTTTTAAGGGTTTATCGTCAGGATATTTCTTTTGCAGATACTGCTTAATTTTTTCGTATTCTTCCGGCTTTCTATTGCTCTTTGTTTTTTCGAGCAGTTCAAATGCTTTTTTCTTTGAAATACCACGAGCCCCTTTGTCAATTAAGAGTTTTATGATCTCAAAAGATGGCAAATTGTCATCTGTTCGCATTTGTTCATGCTTAAAAGTAGAACCCCGAAGAGCTAATGCAATTGGAAATCTGCGTGGTTCACCGAAAAAATTTTCCATAACTATTTTTCCTTTGTATGGGTTAGGTTTCTCTTCATCTTCCTTTTCCTGTTCTTCTGTATATACCCAGTACTTAAAATATTTTTACCGAGATCTTTTTCAAAATTTAATCCAATATTTTTAAGATATTCAACACACAAAACGCTTTAATTAATATAAATCCGCTTCATAATTAATTTTAGCAGCTTTTTTTGCATTCTCATAATTATCATAGACAGAATCTCCCAACACATTAAAGTTAGCGTCACAAGCAAAAAGATAATAGTCATCATCGTTTTCATATTGACATATTGCAATATATTCAATTTTTACAACTTTCATTTCTGATTTGAAGTCTACATTTCCATACAACCCTCTTTTACTCAATTTTATAACTTTCGCTCCATCAATGAATTCTCTTTTCATTTCTTTCCCCCAGTTTTAAGAATATGAACTGACTCGTCAGGTTTAATAAGATGACCTTTTTTATTCCATTTTTCTAAATGATAGTGGAAATTATTTGGGTTTTTCATTTCATGTGCACCCATCCTAAAGCTTTTATATGTACCGTCTGGTTGCCTCACAAATATCCTGTTCGGGTCTAATTTATTTGAAAAAGGATTAATATTTGTTCTTTCGCCTTTCCCTAAGAAATCATCAATCGACTTCATAGCATCAACATCTTTAATATTGCTATATGAATGCTTAACCGCTTTATTGGATAGTTGATTGCTAGAATTTTTTGTTTTTTCTTCTAACAAGTTTTTCACAGGACTCTTGCTTGGTTTAATAAGATTTTCTAGAACCGATGCTAATCCCCCTAAATTACTAATAAACTGAGTTGCATTGACAGTTGCATTTAAGAAGTCAATGACGGCATCTTCTTTATTCCCTTTCTCCAGATTGCTCATTCCTTTTGCTATGTATTGACCTGTTGCGCTGGCATTGTGAGGAGTGTTAAGCAACCCTCTACCCATTTCTTCAATTAAAGCAGCTGGAAGAGTGGCAGTTTGAAGAAGAGTGAAAATGCCTCTTTCCAAAAGAGAGTTGTTCGAATTAGCCGCTTCTTTTCTTGCTTCTTCATTGGCTTTTGCAACAACCCCCTGTTCTCTTTCCAAAGAACGATCTATGTCCAGCGGAATATCCGCCATTCCTGTAGGATCAACTCTCATAACAGGATTATTGCTTGCATATCGGTAGAGATTAAGTTCTGATCCTTCTTCTCCAATCGGATCACAGTTCATCCACCTGCCGAGCCATGAGATATAATACCTGGCTCCGTAGTAATAAAGGTTGGTTTCATCATCTTTTTCTTTTCCGTTGTAACGATATCTCTTGGCTGAGACTTCACTGGTTGAGGATGTGCTGTGGAAAGAAGTTCCACCGTAGGGATAGTATTCTTCAAAGCTAATCAGTGCTCCGGTTTCGGAAAGCTCGATTGAGCCTGATCCGAGGTGATCTGATATCTGGTATCTCAATCTTGTTACTGGTGTTGTAACAGGATTTCCATTCTCAATTGTCAAAGTTTCGGCCATTGCTATCATGGTTTGATCATCCATAATATGCAGCGTTTCCCTTTCAAAGTCAATGTCGCCTGATGCAAACTCATGATACACTTCATAGCCATCAAGGTAGATGGTCTCTTTGATCTTAACATCTGAATTATTGTGTATTACCTTTCTGACTCTCTGTCCTTCTGCATTATAGGTATAATATGCTGTACCGCCTCCTCCGAGACTCACTTCTTTTATCCGGTCTTCACTGTCCCATGTAACTGCTCCGGTGTTAGGAAGTGATTCAATATTGCCGTTATTATCGTGAGTGTAATTAACTGTGGTTGCACCTATTACGGTGGAGGCAAGGCGGTTCTTTCCTGCCGTGTAACTGTAATCCCTTGTCCAGTTAGCTCCGCTTGCGGTATGAGCCATTTCAGTTATGTTTCCGGAATCATCATAAGCATAGCTTCTACTGTAACGCCTCATTGCCTGAGGATCGTTGGGGTGGGGGAGCACTATCCCTGACGGGAAGTCATTATACTCCGTTCCAGGCTGATTCATGTGCTCCCTGCCTGTTGCAACTGCAAGACGGTAAAGTGCATCATAGGTATATCCCCTGTCTGCATCAATGATGTTGTTATTATAGTAAAGTGTCTGGGTGGCGTTATCGTTCATTGTTGTAATGTTGCCCTGAGGGTCAAAGGTGTATTCAAAGTCCTGAAGTATGTCTGTTCCTCTTTCAGTTAACAGCCGTGTAAGCCGAAATGTCTTACTGTCATATGTGTAATCTGTCGCCACTCCGTTTCCATATGTGATAGTTGATCTCTGTCTCCTGTTATTATAGGTGATTGCTGAAATAAAGGAAGTGTTTTGTGCGGCTCCACGGAGATAAACTCCCACTGTGTTAAGATCTCCCCCCTGATTAAAGGTGGGGACATATTTGGAGTTATCAGGTGTTACGGTTTCAACAGGTCTGTTCAAGGCGTCATACTTTGAAGTTGTTGTGAATGTTGTGCTGTCGAAAGTCTGGGAATTGTCCCAGTTGACCGCTGTCTGGTAATTCTGGAGTTTCTGCTGAAGTTTTGATTTAATCGTAACTACCATAACTGCAATCACAAGGAGGCTCCGTGTCAATCAACCATTTATCGAGGTCTTTAATTCTTATTTCAATCATCTCATTTAAAAAGAGCAAATAACACATGTTGTAGCCACTGCCATATGACATTTTTTTGTCATCTTCTGGAAAAAGAGCGTCTAAATTAGCTTCTTTATAATTTGTCCATGATTGTTGAGAGACTATAAATTTTTCCAAAAACACCTTGTTTTTGCTATATTTCTTTAAAATTTCATTGTATTTTTCATTCAGTTTTTTCTCCAGATTATTATCTGTCTCAACTAAATTAGATGTTATTTTAACTTGTGTTTCTTCTTTTTCTGTCGAAGAAATTTTTTTATCATTACCACAAGAAGCATTAATCATAATAATCATTATTAATAACACCATCATTCTTTTACACATAAGCACACCACCCGCTAAAATTATTCATAAGAAAATCATTCCATTAAATTCAAAAAAGCCACTTTTACCGCCTATTTTTAATAAGATTTGACTCCATTATTCTTCTCTTTCGAATGCCCTGCAATTCATGTGTTTGCTGCATAGCACCGATAATATCAGCAACTTTTCCCCAGTCTTTGTTTTTTATTGGCTCTTCCAATGATTTTAAATGTTTATTATTCGGACCCCTGTTGTAAGATAGAGAAAGTAGTGCTGTTTGAACAGATGCTGGTGTATCCGGATTGCTTAAATTAGGAAATCTTTTAACTATTCCAGTCCAGTAAGGTTTTAAAGCAATTTTAAATATATTTTCTGCTTGATCTTTTGATATTCTAATATTCCTTAATACTTCGTTGTTTTTAAGAGTTTCGCTCGCCTTTTCACCCTTAACGCCATGAACTTTTTCAACTTCTTTATACTGTTCTTCCGTAAGCAAATATTTATATGCTTCTTTAATTAGTTTTTTATCTGCAAATCCCAGATCTATTCCAGGATCTAAGGTTATTCCTGAAGCTCCTTTAGGCCAATATGCTTCGCCAGCATGCCCTTCACGCTTATGAATCCATCCGGCATCCCCCCTGAATCCCTCTAACCCATTTTTATCATTTTCATAATTCACAGATTCATCATTAATTGAATATTCCAACCAATCTTCTAAACTCCAATCTTCTTCCCAAGGCATTGTTTGGTTTCCTGCGTCTATATTGGAATCATCTGTAACTTCCATATCATCAAAATCAATCTGAGTTTCTTTTTTAACGGCACCCGCTCCATCATCCACGAAGTTATAATCACCGGACTCTTCAAGTTTCTTTTTATCAACAACATCACCGACTTCATAATCCTTCATCCCTGTCGGATCAACTCTCATTACAGGATTGTTGCTTGCATAACGGTATAGATTTAGTCCTGAACCTTCTTCACCGATAGGATCACAATTCATCCACCTGCCGAGCCATGAGATATAATACCTGGCTCCGTAGTAATAAAGGTTGGTTTCATCATCTTTTTCTTT